>NZ_JACCSO010000178.1 GCF_013812955.1 Nannocystis sp.
GGCGCAGGGCGTCGGCGCCGCGCTGGGCCTGGTCGGCGCGGATGTAGGCGTCGAGCAGGAGCTTGCCGCGGGCGTCTCCGCGGGCGCTCCCGGCGGCCGTCTCGAGCGCGGTGATCGCCGCCGCGACGTCGCCCGAAGTTTGCAGGGCCCGAACCCGCAGCTCGAGCACCCGCGGCTGCAGCCCACCCGCGCGCGGCTCGAGCGCCGTGAGGCGATCTGCGGCGGTGCGGGCGTCCCCGAGGGCGAGGCGGGCGCGGGCGTCGAGGATGCCCAGGTTGAGGTCGTTGGGCTCGCGGGCGAGGGCCTCGCTGATCTTCTTGGCCAGGCTCGCCTTGCCGATCGCGGCCTCCAGCGCCCGCCACTGGGCGGCGTCGAAGGGGCTGGCGCGCAGCTTGGTGAAGCGCTGGGCGACCAGCGCCGGGTCGCTGGCGCCCCGCTCGAGGCTCCAATCGTCACCGCCCGGGGCCAGCTGGCTCGCGTGGGCCCTCGCGTGGGCTGAAGCCACATGGCCTAAAAGACATGCTCCAAAGGCCAGACAGATTGCAACGCCCTGACGCCTCCGTGCGGGCGGAAGCGGCCGGGCAGGGCGCGGCGCGACGGGCATGGAGGGCCAGCGTAGCAGGTCCCCGGGGCGCCCGCCCGGTCATGGGAGGCCATCAGAGGCTATTGGAGCCACGCAGCGGCGTGCAGGGCCGCGCCCGCGGGCTCGCGGGGTAAGCTCCGGCGGGACCGGGATGAGTCGCGGGCCCCGCAGGGCTCACGTACGCGGGGCTTGACCGCCCGGATGCTCGGTCTACATTGCCCGCCCGAGAACCCCGCATGCCAATTTACGCCTATCGTTGCCAGAACTGCGGCGCGGACACGGAGCACATCCAGAAGTTCAGCGATCCCCCGGTCACCCAGTGCGAGACCTGCGGCGGTGTGCTCGAGCGAGCCCTGACGGCGGCCGCGTTCCACCTCAAGGGTGGCGGCTGGTACAAGGACGGCTACGCCAGCGCCAAGGCCGAGGGCGGCAAGAGCGAGGGTGGCAAGAGCGAGGGCGGCGAGGCCAAGACGGAGAGCAAGCCGGCCGAGACGAAGACGGAGAGCAAGCCGGCCGCCTCCTCCGACAGCGGCGGAGGATCCTCGAGCTCGAAGGCGGCCGCGGAATGACTGCCGCGGTGACTGCCGCGGTGATCGACGGCAAGGCGGTCGCCGCCGAGCTGTTGCGGGAGGTCCAGGCGCGAGCGGCCGTCTGCACCGCCCGCGGCGCGACCCCGGGGCTCGCGGTCGTGCTCGTCGGCGACGACCCGGCCTCCCAGGTGTATGTGCGCAGCAAGGAGCGGCGCGCGGCCGAGGTCGGGGTCCAGACCAGGGATCATCGGCTGCCGGCCAGCACCGACACCCAAACTTTGCTGGCCCTCGTCGCCGACCTCAACGCGGATCCCGGCATCGACGGCATCCTGGTCCAGCTGCCGTTGCCCCGCCAGGTCGACAGCACCGCGGTGCTGCGGGCGATCGATCCGGCCAAGGATGTCGACGGCTTTCACCCCGACAACCTCGGCCTGCTGATGCTCGGCACCCCGCGCTTCGTCGCCTGCACCCCACAAGGCTGCATGCGGCTGCTCGCGGCGGCGAAGGTCGAACTCGCCGGCAAGCACGCGCTCGTGGTCGGTCGCTCGACGATCGTCGGCAAGCCGATGGCCCAGCTGTTGATGCACGCCGACGCGACCGTGACCATCAGCCACTCGCGCACCGTCGATCTCGCCGCCGAGGTCGCCCGCGCCGAGGTGCTGGTCGCCGCGATCGGCCGGCCCGAGCACATCCAGGGCTCGTGGATCCGGCCCGGCGCGGTCGTCATCGATGTCGGCATGAACCGCCTCGAGGGCGGGCGCCTCGTCGGTGACGTGGCCTACGCGGCCGCGGCCGAGCGCGCATCGGCGATCACCCCGGTGCCGGGCGGCGTCGGTCCGATGACGATCGCCTGCCTGCTGAGCAACGTCGTCGACGCGGCCGAACGCCGCGCCGGCTCGCGTTGAGCGGACTCCGACTCGGCCGGTTCGGGGCGCAAAAGAGCAGGCTGTCTTTTGGGACAGCCTGCTCTTCAATGTCGGTCGGATGACCCGCGAACGGCTCAGGTCAGGCCGAGCAGGTCGCGGACGCTGCCGGCGACCGCGGCGGTCGGCAGGCACATGCGGGCGCCGGCGGAGCGGGCGCTGATGCGGATCTCCTCGGTCGGGGCGTCGTGCACGGCGATGATGTGCGGCGGCTGGCTGGAGGCGGCGAGCTTCTGGATCACCTCGCTGGTCTTAAGATCCGGCACCGCCAGCGAAAGGATCACGTAGCGCGGCGGGGCCGACTGGGCGACCAACAGCGCGTCCGCGCCGGTCTGGGCGGTCATGATCTCGACGGTCGGGCTGCCCTGGCCGAGCTCTTCCTTCACGCGGGCGCGAAAGTCGGCGTTCTGCGTGACCAGCAGGACGCGGGCCGTCTCGCGCTCGCGGCCGAGCTGATCGGGATCGGCGGGCGAGTGCCGGACGTCCTCGCGCAGGTTGAAGGCCTCGAGCACGCGGCGGCGCACGTCGACCACGTCGAGCGGCTTCTTGAGGCAAGCACCCGCGCCGGCGGCGAGGATGCGCTCCATGTTGGCCTCGGTGTAGTAACCGGTTATCGCGATGATCTCGGTGTGGGTCGTCGCCGGGTCGCGCTTGAGGCGGGTGCAGACCTCGAAGCCGTCGACGCCGGGCATCATCAGGTCGAGGAAGATCAGCTGCGGGCGAAACAGGGCGACGCTGCGGCCGGCGTCGAAGGCGTCACGGGCGACCTCGACGTCGAACTGGTGGGAGAGCTCCTTCACAACGTCGCGCACGAGGTCGAGGACCACGGGCTCGTCGTCGATGACGAGGATGCGTCCGACTTCGCTGCCGGTCGGCACGGTGAAGGGGATCCCGCGCTCCTGACAGACGCGCTCGAGATCCTCCCGGCGCACGCGCCGGTGGCCGCCGACGGTCTTGAAGGCGGGGATGAGCCCGTCCTCGATCCACCGGATCACGGTTGTGGGGGTGACGCAGCAGATCCGCGCCACGTCATGGGTGGAGTAGGTGTCCTTGATCGGTGTGCGTCCGCGGCTCATGAGTTTTTCTTGACGTTCGAGGGACTGGCGCCAGAGGGGATGGGAGAGGGGGCGCGAGAGGGGGGGCGAGAGGGGGCGCCGTCGGGCTGTTTGCCGTCGGGCTGTTTGCCATCGGGCTGTTGGCCGTCGGGCGGGAGGAGGACCGTGAAGGTCGTCCCTTGCCCGGGGGTCGACCGGACCAGGATATCACCTCCGTGGTCCTTGAGAATGCCGTAGGAGATGGCGAGGCCGAGTCCGGTGCCCTTGCCGATGTCCTTGGTGCTGAAGAATGGGTCGAATATACGGCCCTGGATCTCCGGAGGGATCCCCAGGCCTTCGTCGGAGACCTCGAGCTTGACCCTACCATCGGTCTCGTGGCCGAGACCGAGGCGGATCGTGCCGCCGCGGGGCATGGCGTCGACGGCGTTGCTCAACAGGTTCAGCAGCACCTGCTCGAGCTGGTCGGCGTCGGCGAGGACCTCGGCATCGGCCAGGCCCTCCCGGAGCACGCGAACGTTGTGCATGCGCCACTGGTACTCGCCGATGCCGATCACGCGGTCGATCAGGACCCGGAGATTGACGCTGCGGCGCTTGCCACCGGCCTCCTGCTGGCGGGAGAACAGCAGCACGCCCTCGACGATCTTGCGGCAGCGCTCGCCGCTGGCGGCGATCTTCTCGACCTTGATGCGGACGTCGGGGTCGAGGGTCTGGCGCTCGAGCAGCAGCTTGCTGTAGCCGACCACGCCGCTGAGCGGGTTGTTGATCTCGTGGGCGATGCCGGCGGCGAGCAGGCCGACCGCGGCGAGCTTCTGCGCCTTCAAGATCTGGTCCTCGAGCGCGCGACGGTGGCGGAGGTCGAGGCCGACGAGCACGGCGCCGCGCTCCGCACCGGCGTCTTCGGGGGCCCGGGCCCCCGCACGATCACGGAGCAGGCGGCCCTCGAGGTGGAGCGGGATCGGCGTGCCGTGGGTGTCGAGCACGCTGATCTCGCCGACGAACTGGCCGGTGCGGCGCAGGATCTGCCACAGCTGGTCCCAGGTGGCCGCCCCGTGCAGGCGGGCGACGTCCTCGCCGAAGCGGCGGCCGCGGGCTTCCTCGGCGGTGATCCCGAGCAGCTGCTCGCTGGCGCGATTCCAGGTCATCACCCGGCCCTCGGCGTCGAGTGAATTGATGAGGACAGTGGTCTGGTCGAGCACCATCGCCTGGTAGCCGGCGAGGGCCTCGGTCTCGAGCATCAGCAGGCCGTTGCTGAGGCCCAGGGCCAGCTGCGGGGCCAGGGTCGCCAGCAGGCGATGGGCCTGGGGATCGACGCTGCTCGGCTCGTGGGCGCGCAGCAGCAGGTGGCCGACGATCCGCGACGAGCTGCCGAGCACCACCCGCAGGACCGGGCGGCTGGGATCGAGGTCGCCGAGCAGCGGTCGCAGGTGGGGATCGGTCGGGTCGACGTCCACGACCGGGGCGCCCCCGGCCCAGGTCGGCGGCGGGGCGAACTCGGGGTCGAGCGGGCCGAATCGGGGGCCGTGGTCGGTGCGCAGCTGCCAGCGCTCCCAGTTCTCGCCGACGCGGGCGAGCAGGGCGGCGCGGGAGAAGCCGAGGCCGGTCATGACCGCGGTGCAGGCCGCCGCGACGCTCTCTTGCGGGCGCAGCGAGGAGGCGAGCAGGCGGTCGACCTGGGCGGCGAGGCGGGCCTCGAACTCGTGGAGGCGTCGCTCACGGAGATCGCGGATGAGGGCGACGGTCGGCGAGCCCTCACCACGGCCGGCCGCGAGCGAAAGTTCGACCGCGACGATCTCTCCGTCGAGGCGGCGCAGGTCGAGCTCTCCGTGCCAGTTGCCGGCGCGGGCCTGGGCCATACCCTGACTGAGGGTGCGGGCGCCCTCGGGGTCGGCGAGCTCGAGCAGGCTGCGACCGAGCAGCGCCGCGCTGGCGGCCCCGCTGGCGGCGTCCTCGAGCGCGGCGTGGGCCTTGTCGGTGCGTGAGAACAGCTCGCGCGCGGCCGGGTTGGCGTGGACGATGCGGCCCTGGCCGTCGAGCAGCAGCAGCCCGTGGTCGAGGGCCTCGAGGCCGCGGGTGAGCGCGCGGCCCATCTCGGTCTCGGGCAGGCGCTCGCCCTGTTCGGGCTCGCAGGTGACGAGCACATTGTCGCTGGCGAGCTTGCAGGCGCGGACCAGGCAGGGCAGGGCGCGACCGAGGGCCGGGGCGATCGACAGCTCGAGGCTGAAGCGGTGGCCGGGCAGGCGCGGGCGCATGCCCATGAAGGCGCGGCCGAACGCGGCGCGCTCGCTGGCGCGGGCGATCCAGCCGAGCAGCGGTTCGCCGACGACCTCGGTGCGCGGTCGCTGGAGATGCTCGAGCAGGGCCGCGTTGCAGGCGACGACGATGCCAGCCGGACTCAGCACGGCGGTCGGAACGGCGAGCGCGTCGACGATCTCCCCGAACGCAGCCAGCGGCGAGACCGGCATGCTGTGCAGGGTTTTGTCGGCGAGCGTGCCGCTGCCCCCGAGGCGGTTGAGCGACGATGTCTTGGAACCCTGGCCCACGGACCGCCCACCCATAGCAAAATTCCGCGGCCGGCGCCCGTGTTCCGGGACGGCAGGCGCGCCGCGGGGCTGCTGAGGCCGCCAGCGGGCGTCTGGGAGCGGGTTGGTGATCGAATCGCGATTTCCTGGTCGAGCCGCGCGCTGGACCCGCTAGTCTCCCGGGGCGCAATGTCGATCCAATTCGACCCATCCTCACCGCCTCGCCCGCCGCGACCGGCCGCCACCGTCGTGCTGCTGCGGG
>NZ_JACCSO010000181.1 GCF_013812955.1 Nannocystis sp.
GGCGACGAGCTGCAGCTCGGCGAGCCGGCGGCGGCGGCGAGCTGGTCCTCGACCGAGCTGCGCAGCCCGGATCGCGCATAAGCATAGCGAACCCGGTCACTCACTTCGGCTCACTCACTTCGGCTCAACCACTTCGGTTCACTCACTTCGGTTCACTCACTTCGGTTCACTTGGGCAATGAGACGGTGTTGATCGGCCGGATCGTCGCGCCGGCGGGATAGGCGTAGGAGACGTACTTGGTATAGAGCAGCTCGCTGGCGGCGGAGCCCCAGCCCCAGACGGTGACGCCGAAGGGCTTGGTGCTGGAGATTGTGTGGCGGCCGTTCGCGCAGTTGCCGACATTGTTGAAATTGCCGGTGACGAGCTGGACGCGGGTCCACTCGAGGCCGCCGCCGAGCGGCTTCCAGGCGACGAGGTTGCCGGCGCAGTCGAGCTTCACGTCGGCGAAGCTGCCGTCCTCCTCGCGGCGCACGACCACCAGCTCGGTCTCGGAGTAGGTGGGGTCGGTGAAGAAGATGTAGCGCTTCTGATACTGGGCGGAGGGGATCAGGTTGACCCACTCGGGGTCGCCGGCGCCGCCGAAGGCCTGGCCGCCGGTCATGTATGCGGAGGCGTAGAACGGGTGGTCCTCGCCCTGGCTGCGCACGGTGAACGGACCGGGGTCGTTGAATTCGGCGATCTGCCCGAACTCGAGGGTGTTGGGGGCGCCGGCCGGCTTCTTCGGCGACCACACCAGGGTCGTGCCGTTGGCGGCGCCGACCAGGCGCCAGGGCGGCGACTCCTCGTTGTTGGGGACCCGGTTGCGATAGCGGACCGCGGCGTAGGACGAGCCGAGCGCGTGGATCGGGGCGATCTGCTGGTGGGCCCCGTCGCAGGCGTAGGCGTCGAGCGGGACGTTCAGACAGGTCGAGCCGCCGAACACCGCGAAGGCCCGATTGCCGAGCAGCTGCGAGCCCGTCAGCTCGAAGTTCTGATTGATCTGCAGGCTCTCGCCGCGGGCCAGCGTGTACTGCAGCGGGGACCCGGCCGGGCCGCCGAGGACCTTGGGGCCGCCGACCACCGCGACCTTCGGGCGCAGCGTGATATGGGTGTCGTCCTCGCGGGCCACGAAGGTCAACAGCGGGGTGCCCGAGGGCCCCGCCGGGCCGGCGCTGACGGCGATGTAGCTGGTGTCCCAGACGCTGGTCGGCAGCAGCAGCGAGGCGGCGGTCACCGCCGCCGAGCCGCCGCCGAAGGGCTGCATTTGATAGGCCGCGACCGGGACGTCGCTGGTGATATGAAAGGCCTTGCCGCGGCCGGTGCCGGCGATCTGGGTCTCGAGCGGGATCGCCGGGCCGGCCGGACACAATGGTTTGTTACCTGGCCCCTGGGACAGGAATAAAATTGCGACCTCGCCGACCGGAAGGCCGAACTTGCTGTCGAACGGCGCGAAGCTCAGATTCTGGCCCTGGCCCTTGGGGATCCTGGCGAACTTGGCGACCGGCAGGGCGTCGTTGCCGTAGGCGACCGTCAAATGCGCCGGCGAGGTCCCGGTGTTGGCGACGAACACCGCGAAGCAGGCGCCCTTGGCCTCGGCGTTGAGCTCGGTCTTGACGGCCCAAAAATCGCAGCCCTCCGAGCGCTGCAGCAGCGCCGCCGCATCGCAGGCGCCGAGGTTCTGACAGCCGCCGTCGACGCAATAGCGGTTGGAGCCGCAGGTCTCGACCACGACATCGTCGCACAGCACCTGGTCGTACTCGGGCGAGCAGCCGGGCACGCAGCCGGTCTCGCCGCCGCTCGAGTCCTCGCCGGTGTCCGTGGCGCCGGTGCTGCTGGTGCTGTTCGTGGTGGTCGAGGACTCGCCCCCGCTGCTGGTGAAGGCGGTGCCGTCGCTGCCGGGGCCGACGGCCTGGGTGCTGCCCCCGGTGTCGGTGCCGACCTGCGTGGTCGAGCTGCCGGCCCCGCTCGAGTCCTCGGTCGGTGCGCCGCTGGTGGTGACGATGACCTCGCTGGCGGCGCTGCTCGAGACGTCCGGTTCGTGCGCCGTCTCGCCCGCGGGTTGAGCGCAGGCGAGTGGCAACGCAGCGAGCACGGATGCACGAGCCAGCGGTGTCATCGACGATCAACGTAGGCCAAAGGGATCATTGGTGTCGAGCGGCCCATGAGCACGCGCGCCGCTGCGCCGCCTGGAGGCCATGCTCGGCTCGCGGTCGCTCGTGGATCGGCACGTGTGCGTCCCCCGCGAGCCATAATCTGTCCTTTTCGCCAGGCGACGACATCGCGCGTGAGCGGCCCCGCGACCTGTTGGCGGCAAAAACTGGCCGCAAGGCCAGGTGATCCGTCGAGCGGGGCCGGCGCCATTGCCGACACTCGGGGCACTCGCGCGCCGCGGCTCGTGTGGGGGTGTCTGAAAGGACAGGTCGTTGCGGCACCACGAACACGTCGTCGATCGGCCCGATCGCCGCGCCCATCGGGCGCGCGTGGGTCTCGTCGATCGATGGCCACGAGAGCTGTGAGGTCGGTGAAGAGCATGCGGAGATACTGCGCGCTGAGGATCGACTCGACGCGGCCGCGGTCGCGGTCGCGGTCGCGGTCCACACCGCCGGTCATGCCGGCGACGCGGCCCGGGGGGTGGCGTCGCCGCAGCCGAGTCGCGCGACGGCGAGAACGCCGGGCGCCAGAGCGGGAGCAGCTACCAGGCAACGCATGCGCAAGACGGTAGTCGCGCGGCGCGGGCGTGTCGACCTTTGATCCTATGAATGCTCACTTGCGCGCTGACTATTTGATCACACGATCGCAGGCCCGGATTGCGGGCGATCCGGCGCATTTTGATGATCGCGGGATCGATGGAAAGGCGGGCCGGCGGGCCGGTGCCGCGATCAAGGCGCGAAGCCGCGGGCGCGCCGCAGACGTTCGATCTCGTCGACGAGCTCGATCTCCGCGCGCTTATGCATGACCTCGTTGATCTGGACCATCGCCGAGGGGCTGGTGAAGTTGATCTCGGAGAGCAGGTCGCCGATGAAGTCGAGGCCGAGCAGATAGAGGCCGCGCGGCGTCAGGCGCTCGGCGACGGCGGCGACCGCCTCGAGCTGGCGCGCGGTCGGGTCGAAGGCGCGGACGCTCGCGCCCTGGTGGAGATTGGCGAGCCGCGAGCCGGCCCGGGGGATGCGCGCGACGCTGCCGAGGATGCGCCGGTTCATGACCAGGATCCGCAGGTCTCCGCGGTCGACGATCGCCTCCTGGTAGGGCTGCACGACCACGCCGCGCTCGAGCTCGTCCCCACCTGTCCCCGCGTACCTGTCCCAATAGACCTGTAGCTCGGGCTCGCCGACATCCGGCGCGAAGAAGGCGATGCCGTGCCCGCTGCACTCGCCCATCGGCTTGGCGACCGCCTCTCGCGGCTGCGCGCGCACGGCGGCGACCAGCGCCGCGAGCTCGAGGCAGTGGACCGTCGGCACCGCGTAGGCCGGGAAGTCGGCGGCCAGCAGGTGCTCGGAGTGGCGCAGGACCTCGGCCGGCGCGTTGAGCTGCAGCGGCCCCGCGGGCAGGCGCGCGAACTGCCGGGCGTAGGCCCGATAGCGGTCGTCGACCGGCGGGTCCTTGCGGTGGATCAGCACCTGATACGCGTGCGCGGCGGCGGGACGCACGGGGCCGAGCTGGACGCAGGGGGTACGGGTGGGGTCGGCGTTCAGCACGCTCTGGACCGGCAGCGCCGCGAGGTAGCGCTCGCCGGGCAGGCCGGGGTCGGTGGCCAGCAGGTCGCAATAGTCGACGGCGAGCCCGCGGGCGAGCAGCTCGGCCATCAGGCGCAGCGTGGTGTCGAAGCGCGGCTGGAAGCTGGCGACGGGATCGGCGGTGATCAGGTAGTTCGCCATGGCGCCCGGAGGCAGCGCAGGCTAGCGAGGCGGGGCGCCCGCTGCGAGCCAGGGGTCCGTGACATTGCGCGCGCGCCGGTCCGGGAGTAGCGTCCCCGCCATGAGTCTCAGCCGGCGAACGATCTGCGCATTACTGGGGGCGCTCCCGGGCCTGGCTGCCGTGCGCTGCGGCGCGCCGAGCCGGCGGCTGACCTTCTACAACTGGGGCGATTATCTCGCCCCGGAGGTCGTCTCGCGCTTCGCCGCGCGCACGGACGGGGCCGCCGTCATGCAGGACTTCTACCTCTCGGAGGCGGAGCTGTTCGCCAAGCTGAAGGTGGGCGCGAGCTATGACCTGTGCGTGCCGATCGATTATCAGCTCGAGCGACTCTCGGAGCACAAGTTCCTGCGCGCGCTCGATATGAAGCGGCTGCCGGGCGTGGTGAACCTCGGTTCGCGGTTTCCGCCGTGGCGCTCGCACGACGATGCGGCCGGCGCCTGTTACGCGATCCCGTACCTGTGGGGCACGACCGGGATCGGCTATGACAGCGACAAGATCAAGCCGGCGCCGACCAGCTGGAAGGCGCTGTTCGATGTCGCCCACGCCGGGCGCATCAGCGTGATCGACAGCAAGGGCGATGTCTTCGACCAGGCGCTGCTGGCAGCTGGCCTCGACATCAACAGCAACGACAAGCCGACCATCCGGAACAAGATCTTTCCGATGCTCGCCGAGCAGAAGAAGATCCTCCGCGCCTACGACAGCAGCCCCGCGCGCGCGCTGGTCACCGGCGAGACCCACATCGCCCAGATCGACAGCGGCGACCTGATGCGGGCGCAGCGGGAGAAGCCGAGCCTGCGCTACGTGATCCCCGAGGAGGGCGCGGCCCTGTGGGTCGACTACGTGGCGGTCCCGGTGGCGTCGGTGCAGAGCGAGCTGGCGACCCGCTTCATCGAGTTCCTGCTCGACCCCGAGATCGCCGCCCTGAACGCGAACTTCCTCCGCTTCGCCACCCCCAACCAGACGGCCCTCGACCGCGGCCTCATCGTCGACAAGGACGACCCGCAGATCTACCCGGCGCCGGAGCTCCTGGCCAAGCTCTACGTGTCCGAGCACTGGTTCGGCGAGACCGAGAGCCTGGTCGACAAACTGTGGCTCGAGCTGCGCGGCGGCTGAGCCGCGTGTTACGGTGCCCATGGCGACGACATGGGCGACGATATGGGCGACACCAGCGACTTCTCCGTGATCCACAGTCCGGCCGGCGACACCCTGCCGGTGGCCAAACGGCGCAATGCCGAAGGCGGTGCCAGAAACGGCGCCGAACCGGCAGCGCTGCTCGAGTTCATCGACCACCACCGCGGCTGGCTGCAAGACCAGCTGGCGACCCGCGGCGCGGCGCTGCTGCGAGGCTTCGGGCTCGCCACGCCGGCGCAATTCGAGGCGGCGGCCCGCGCGGTCGAGCCGGTGCTCAAGAACGAGTATCTGGGGACCTCGCCGCGCGACGCCCTGACACCTTATGTGTTCTCGGCGAGCGAGCTGCCGCCCTATTACCCGATCCCGCAGCACTGCGAGATGACCTTTATTAAAGATCCGCCACGGCGCTTGATGTTCGCGTGCCTGGTGGCGGCGAAGCGCGGCGGCGAGACGCCGCTGGTGGATATGCGGCAGGTCGCGGCGGACCTCGACCCGGCGGTGCGCGGGCGCTTTGAAACGGGCGGCATCCGCATCATCCGTAATTATGGGGGCCCCTCGGGCTCGGGGCGCTTCGACCTGTGGCAGCTCAAGCGCTGGGACGAGATCTTTCAGACCACGGACCGCGCGGTGGTCGAGGCCAAGTGCGCGGCGCAGGGGGTGTTTACCGATCTGCGCTGGGGCCCTGGCGACCGCCTGCGATTGATCAGCGAGCACGAGGCCCTGCGGGCCCACCCCGAGACCGGCGTCCCTGTATGGTTCAACCATGCGCAGGTGTTTCACCTGTCGGCCGCGCCGGCGGAGCTGCGAAGGATCTACCAGCGCACCGGGGAGCTGCGGAGTCTGGCGCTGTGGCGCTTCGCCCAGGCGGCGGTGGCAGCCAAGCGCCGGTTTACGGCGAGCGACGAGCAAGCCCTGCATTGCACCCACCGCGGCGGACGGGAGATCGCGGACGCCGACCTCGAGCATTTGCGCGATGTGATCTGGAAACACATGATCGCCGAGCCGTGGCAGGCCGGCGATATGGTGGTGATCGATAATAACTCGATCTCGCACGGGCGCCTGCCGTATCACGGGCCCCGCCAGGTCGTCGTCGCCTGGGCCTGACGGGGGGGTCGGGGGCGGCTGTCAGTTGATCACGCAGGCGGGGGCGTCCCCGCCGCATTCGAACAACGTGACGCCGCCCTGCTCGATGGTGAGCGTGACGTTGGCGAACGTCACATCGCCGACAATCGGCTCCCACTGAACGTTCGGGCACGTTCCGGGCGTCACCGCGGCGGTCGCCACGTTAATGATGATTTTGCCGTTCTTGGTGGGCGAGATGTCGGCCTCGGCATCCACCGTGGTCATCTTGGTCTGCCCGGGGACGTCCTTCCCTTTGGGGTTCAAGCAGATCGTCTCTACCGTGGCGTCCGCGTCTAAGTCGACCGTGACGGTCTCGTTGCCGACGCCGATGATGGTGCCGGTCACTACGAGCGCCGTACCGGTGTCCGTGATAGTCACGCCATTCTGGAATTTAGGGGCCGCGAGGGCGACCGTGGGCGCGATGAGGCCGGCGATGAGGAGGGCGGTGAATTTGGTGGTTGCAGTACGCATGAAGTTGTTCCCTTCGATGAAACACTTGCAGCGTGCTCGACGAGTAAGCCGTCCGAAATTTAAAAGAACCGCAATGTACTGGTTGTAACGATGTCCCTTAATGTCTCCTTGATCGCGGGCGATCGGGCGCGCGGCGCCCGGCCGGAAATACGCCAATTCTGGCCATTTCCCGGGGCGCGCCCCGCCTTCAGGAGGACGTTATCCCGGCGCGGCGGGCGGGCCACCACGCCGCGTTATGCGGCGGCGAGGCGCGCGGCGGCCAATGATATGCACGGCACGAGAACCCGTCGCTCAATACGAATATTCAAGCGCGGCAACGATGACGACAGGGACATTAGCCCGGTGCCCCGGGCGCCGCTCTTTCACTCGCTCGGCGCGCCGTCGTCGGCCCCCGGCGGGTCGGGCTGGGGGTTGAAGCCCGGCGGGTCGGGCTGGGGGTTGAAGTCGTCGGCGTCGTCGGTATCGGTGTCGTCGGTGTCGTCGGCGTCGTCGTCGTGGCTGTTGCTCTTGATCGGCCGCTCGTGATCAGCGGGGCGGATGCTGGCGTCGTCGGCGTCGTCGGCGTCGT
>NZ_JACCSO010000184.1 GCF_013812955.1 Nannocystis sp.
GCCATCGCGCGGCCGGGGATAAAGTAGATCAGGGCGGCGAGGCCGAGGCCGAGGCCGCCGAAGGGGATCAGCAGCAGCAGGGCGCCGGCGCGGGCCTCGTCGAGCACGGTGCCGGCCCAGGCGTGGCCGACGATCTGGCCGTTGAGCTTGATCGGGGCCGACTCCCACAGCAGCAGTCCGCCGGGCGCGGGGTCGCCGATCGGCTCGGGGTCGAGCAGGACGCGCGCGCCGGCGGTGTCGGCGACCTCGATGCGGGCGATGCTCGGCTCCGAGATGTATGCGCGAATGTGCGCGAGCAGCTTGAGCGAGTCGTAGCGCCACAACACCGGCCGCTCCTGGATCTCGCGGCTGATCGCGTCGGCGACCTGGACGGCGGTCGCGTGGGCCCGGGTCCGCAGGGTCCGGGCGGTCAGCGTGAAGTAGGCGAGCGGCGCCGACAGCGAGACCAGCACCGCGAGCAGCACCGCGAGCGGCAGCATGCGCGCCGCGAGGTAGCGGCGCAGGCTGACGGTTCGCACCGGCGCTCGCGCGCTCACTGGTCCTCCGGGAGCGGGATGTAGCCGCTGCTGCGCATCAGTGTTCGGGCCTGTTCGCCCTCGACGACGAAGCGCAGGAACTCGGCCGCGGCGCCGCCGGGTTGTTCGACGCTGATGAAGGCGAGGTCCTTGGAGAAGGGGTAGCGCCCGGACTGGACGCTGGCCTCGGAGGGGGCGATCTCGTCGATGCGCAGCGGCTTGACGGGGAGGCGCTGGAGGACGATCGCGCCGAGGTCGAACAGGCCGATCGCGCCGGCGGTGATGCTGAGGGCCTCCTGCATGGCCTGGTCGCTCTCGACGATCGGCCAGCGGCCCTCGCGGTAGGCGGCGTCGTTGGCGGCCTCGAAGTCGGGCACCAGCTGACCGACGGCGCGGTGGCTGGAGTCGCCGCGCTCGCGCTGGAGGACGACGATCGGGCTGCCGTCGCTCCACTGGCGGCGGCGACCGGCGTAGATGTCGACGAGCTCGCTGGTGGTGATCGACTCGTCGGGCACGCCGAGGTTGACGGCGACGACCACGGGGACGCGGGCGTAGGGATGGATGAGCAGGCCGAGGGCGGCCTCGCTGTCCTTGAGGGGGCGGGAGACGAGGCCGAGGTCGATGACGTCGTCGTAGGTGGCGGCGACGGCCCCGGTGGAGCCGATGCTGTCGAAGACGACGACGTGGAGGCTGTTGCTGCGCTCGTGAAAGGCCTCGGCGAGGGCGCGGGTGATCGGGAGGTTGCTGCCGGAGCCGGCGAGGTGCACGACCTCGAGCGGGCGCACGGTGGAGCGCAGGTGCAGCGGCGAGTCGATCGGGACCTCGGCGGCGGTGAAGGGCTCGTGGGCGCTGCCGACGAGGTTGACGAGCAGCGCGCCGGCGATCGTGAGGGTGGTGAGCAGCACGAGGGCGACGCCGATCCACAGCGCCGCGAGCGAGGCCGGGGAGCGGAGGTCGTCGGCGTCGATGTCGGGCGGTGCGGACAGAGGGAGCTCCTGAAGTGCGAAGGTCCTGAAGGGGCGAAGATCGCGGTCGGCTCAGAAGCCGAACTCGACGAGCAGGTTGAAGCTGCGGCCGGGGCCGTTGACGCTCGAGCCGTGGTAACGATAGGCCGCGTTGGCGAGGTTCTCCAGCACCGCCGCGACCATCAAGTGCGGCTGCCAGCGGTAGCCGGCGCGCAGGTCGACGACCGCGAAACCCGGCGTGCCTCCGGTGGGGATGCGCTGGTCGTCGAGGTCGGAGAGCGCCAGACGGCTCTGCAGCCGCGCCCAGCGCAGCGCCGCCGCGGTGTAGAAGCCGGCGGCGTGGCGCCATGACAGCTCGACGGTGCCGTTGAGCGGGGGCACCCGCGACAGGGGCAAGCGCGCCGGGGTGACGCCGGGCAAGGGGTTGGGGCCGTCGCCCCAGGCGTAGGCGAGCGTGAAGCGGGTGGCGAAGCCGTGGGGGAGCAGCAGGCGCAGGGCGCCGTCGAGGCCGCGCAGGACGGCGCGGCCCTCGAGGTTGGCGAGGCGAAACACGTTGCGCGAGCCGGCGCAGCCGGTGTCGCCGGCGCCGGGCGGGCACTCGGACGCGTCGAAGGGGGCGCGGGCGATCAGGTCACGGATGGTGGTCTGGAAGCCGAACAGCGCGAACTCGATGCGCGGCAGCTCGACCTTGATACCTGTCTCGAGGGACAGAGAGCGCTCGGGGCGGAGGCTGGCGTTCTCGCCCTGATAGCCGGCGCCGGTCTGCTGGCGGCTGGTGAGGTCGTCCATGTTGGGCGCGCGAAAGCCCTGGTCGACGTTGACGAGCCAGCGCACGCTCTTGCTCAGCTTCAGGGCCGCGCCGCCGCTGCCGACGGCGGCGCCGAAGCGGCGGTCGATCGCCGCCGACTTCGACGCGGTGTCGCCGGGGGCGTTGGCGTAGACGAAGGCGGCGCGGCCCCCGGCGCGCAGCTCGAGGCGCTCGTGGATCTTCAGGTGGCCGTTGGCCCACACGCCGGAGGTCAGGTAGCGGCCGTTGTCGAGGTACTGGCCGCGGCTCAGGGCGCTGGTGATGTTGACGTCGGTGTAGACGTTCCAGGCCTTGCTGGCGATGGTGTCGAAGTAGGCGTCGAGGCCGTAGCTGAGCGCGAAGCGCAGCTTCTTCTGCGGGCCCCACTCCCTGGTGCGCAGCGCGAGGCCGGTGCCCGCGGTGTACACGTCGTCGCGGCCGATGATGCGGTAGGTCGACTCGGCGCCGCGGTCGAAGCGGCGCCGCTCGTGCTGGTTCTGATAGTTGACGGTGAAGCGCAGGGTCTCGGCGAAGGCCGGACCGCCCTGCAGGTCGAGCGCGCTGTAGACGAGGGTCCGGTACTGCTCGTCGTAGGTCAGACACTCGCTCTGCGGGGCGGTCGCGGGCGGGCAGCGGTCGGTGCGTGGGGCGTCGAACTGGCGATAGTCGTAGTAGGCGACGGTGAGGCGCAGGCGATCGTTGGCCTGCCAGACCAGGCGGGCGTCGGCGGTCAGCTCCTTGAAGCCGGTGCCGCGCTGGGTGACGCCGTCGGCCGCGAACAGCGGGACCTTGACCGGGCGGCCGGTGGCCGGCGAGTAGATCGGTCCGCCGGTGCGCAGCAGGCTGACGTCGCGGTAGCCGATGCCGCCGAAGAAGCCGAGCTTGTCCTTGTAGCCGAGGTCGAGCTGGGCGCGGCCGCCGAGCTCGCCGTCGGCGGTGCCGGAGCGGAACATGCCCCGCGGATGCGCCTGCCAGTTGCGCCGGCCGAGCTGCATCGAGGGGTCGATCGGCGTCGCCAGCAGCGCGCCGCCCATCGCGTCGGAGCCGTAGCGGGTCGAGGCGCTGCCGCGCAGGACCTCGAGCTTTTGCACGGTGCGCGAGTCGACGGTGAAGAAGTACTGGTTGGGGCCCTGACGAAAGGTGCTGTTGTTGAGGCGGATGCCGTCGAACATCATGATCGTCTGCTGGCCGGTCAGGCCGCGGACGTAGGGCGAGCCCTGACCGTGCGCGGTCTGTTGCACGTACACGCCGGGCTCGAAGCGCAGCGCGTCGGGGGCCGAGCGCGGCAGTCGCTCCTCGAGGTCGCGGCGGGTCACGACGCTCGCGGCGCGGTCGTCGTTGACCGGCTTGACGCGGGCCTCGTGGCGGACCGTGGTGCGTCCAGTCTTGCGGGCGCGCGCAGCGGCGGCGGGGCTCGGACGCAGCATGGCGACGGGCTCGGCCGAGCTGGCCTCGAGGACAGGCCCGAGCCACACCACGAGGGCGAGGGCGGTCAGGCGGCGCGGGCGGGGCGTCACGGGAGACGCATTGTCGCGGCAGGCGCGAGCGAGGGCAAACACCCGGTACGGCGCAGGTGGATCCCCTCTAATGCGCGAGGCTGGACGGCTCGTCGGCGGGCACCGGACGGCGAAGCTCGACCAGCAGATCGTGCTCTGGCGAGCCGGGATCGGGCTCGACGCAGTAGCCCCATTGCACGACGGGCGGCAGCGACATCAGGATCGATTCGGTGCGTCCGCCGGTCTTGAGGCCGAAGGTGGTGCCGCGATCGTACAGGAGGTTGAATTCGACGTAGCGGCCGCGGCGAAGCTCCTGCCAGCGGCGCTGCTCCGGGCCGTAGGAGGTGCCGGCGCGGCGCTGGAGGATCGGCAGGTAGGCGTCGAGGAAGCGCATGCCGCCGTCGCGGATGAAGCCGAGCAGGCGGTCCTCGTGGCCAGGCTGGGCCTCGTCGACGTTCACGTTGTCGAAGAAGATCCCGCCGACGCCGCGGTGCTCGCCGCGGTGCTTCAGGTGGAAGTAGCGCTCGCACCACTCGCGAAACCGCTCATAGTCGCCGATCCCCGGGTGCTCGTCGCAGTAGCGCTGCCACACCCCGTGGAAGTGCTGCTTGTCCTCCGGGAAGAAGTAATACGGCGTCAGGTCGGCGCCGCCGCCGACCCAGCGCTTCGGGCCGTGCTCGATGTAACGGAAGTTGGCGTGCACCGTCGGCACGAAGGGGTTTCGCGGGTGCAGCACCAGCGACACGCCGGTCGCGAAGAAGTTGGTGCCGGTGCCCGGCAGCTGCGCCGCGAACGCGGGCGTGAGCTCGCCGAACACCAACGATGTCGCCACCCCGCCCTTCTCGATCACGTCACCCTGCAAGATGCGCGTGAGGCCGCCGCCGCCGGCGCTGCGGGTCCACTCGTCGGAGAGGAAGCGCGCGTCGCTGCCGGCCTCGCGCTCGACCGCCTCGAGACCGGCGCAGATCGCCGCCTGGACCTCCCGCACGGCGTCGGAGGCCCGCTGTTGAAAAGGCGTGAGCGGGGGCTGGGCGGTCATGGCGGGGGCAGCATAGCGGTCGTTCGCGCCCCGGAGCGGGGGGATCTGCGCTAAGGTTGCGGCCCGTGATGCAGGAGCTCTCACACGCGCACGAGTGGCTGGCCGGGCAGGGCGTGATCGGGCTCATCGGCCTCGTCGGGTTCATCGGGTTCGGGGACGGCGGCGACGCGCCGATGTCGACCGAGCGGCTGCGGCAGGCGGTCTCGGGGCTCGGCGGCCTCGGCGGCGCGCTGTTGCTGCCGATGCTGTCGTCGTGGCTGCGGCTGCTCATGCAATTGATCGAACCCGACCACTCGGGGCTCGGGCGGCAGCAGCGCTTGTCGAGCCTGGCGGTCGCGCGGGCGCTGGTGCTGACGCTGATGCTCGGCTTCATCGCCATGAATTGGCAGCAGGCGGCGAGCGAGCTGCGCCAGGTGCAGGCCGAGGCGCCGATCTTCGGAGCGACGCTGACGGGCTTCGCGGTCGGCATGATGCTGTGGCTGCTCTACGCCCTCGGGATCGCGGCCCTGCGCGCCGACTGGCAGCGCGCCCGCACCAGCCGGCGGATCGGCGGACTGCTGCGCTGAGGAAGCGAGCATGTGCAGGTTTACCCGCGACGCGGGCGGATCTGCACTCCGTCATGACCCCGCGGCGACCCGAGATTTTGCGATGATATCCGTCGCTGCCGATGCAATCTGTCAGTGACATCTCCGGGCAGAAGACCCTGCCAGGGGAGATCCTGCCGACCGACAAGACGATCGTCGCGGACGGCAGGCCGCGCCCACAAGTGCCGCTGCCGGTCGGACCGTTTCGGGTCGGGCGCTTCACGGCGGTGCGGCAGATCGGCGCCGGCGGCATGGGCGTGGTCTACATGGCCTACGACGAGCAGCTCGACCGCAAGGTCGCGGTCAAGCTGTTGCAGGAGCGACCGGGGGCCGGCGCCGACGCGGAGAGCCTCGGGCACGCCCGCCTGCTGCGCGAGGCGCAGGCGATGGCGCACGTGTCTCATCCGAACGTCGCCGCGGTGTACGAGGTCGGCACCTTCGAGGACCAGGTGTTCGTGGCGATGGAGCTGGTCGAGGGCAAGACGCTCGGACAGTGGCTGGCCGATGCGACCCGCAGCTGGCAGGAGATCGTCGCGGTGTACGTGCAGGCGGGTCGTGGACTGGCGGCCGCCCACGCGGCCGGACTGGTGCACCGCGACTTCAAGCCCGAGAACGTGATCGTCGGCGACGATGGTCGCGCGCGCGTGCTCGACTTCGGCCTGGCACGCGCGAGCCGGGACACGCCGACGATGCCGCCCGTGGAGATCTCCGGGGCGGAATTGCGGCTCAGCAGCTCGCTCGCGGCCAAGCTGACGCAGGCGGGCTCGCTGATCGGGACGCCGGCGTACATGCCCCCGGAGCAGTACCTGCGCGCCGGGACCGACGCGCGCAGCGACCAGTTCAGCTTCTGCGTCACCCTGTTCGAGGCGCTGTACGGCGCGCGACCCTTCAACGGTCAGACCCTCGCGGAGCTGATGGCCGCCGTCACCCGCGGCAAGGTCCACATCCCCCGGCAACATCGCCCGGTGCCGGGGTGGATCCACGAGGTCGTGGTCCGCGGCCTGCACGTCGACGCCGATCAGCGCTGGCCCGACATGCCGAGCCTGCTCGAGGCCCTCGGTCGCGACCCGGCCCGGCGACGACGACGGTGGGCGCTCCGGCTCGGCGCGCTGGGGCTGATCGCCGCGACGGTCGTGGCCGTGCTCAAGGCGCGCGAGCAACAGACCCAGGTGTGCAGCGGCGCGGCGGCCCAGCTCGGCGACGTGTGGAACGAGGCCCGCGCGGAGCAGGTCGGCACGGCCCTGCGCGCCACCGGCCTGCCCTACGCGCCCGCGGCCGCCGAGCGGATCGCCGCCAGCCTGGGTGACTACGCCGACCAGTGGCTCGCCGCGCGCACGAGCGCCTGTGAAGCGACAGCGGTCCGCCAGGAGCAGTCACAGGAGCTGCTCGACCGCCGCATGGCCTGCCTCGACGAGCGCCGCGCTGCCCTGCAGGCGCTGGTCGGCGTGCTGGTGGTGGCCGACGCCGCGGTGGTCGAGAAGGCGGTCCAGGCGACCAGCGAGCTGCCCCGCCTCGAGCCCTGCGCCGACTCGGCGTACCTGCAAGCGCGCGTGCGCCCGCCCGAAGATCCTTCGGCGGCGCTGCAGGTCGAGGCCACCCGCGCGCAGCTGTCCCAGGCGCACGCGCTGATGCTCGCCGGGAAGTTCGCCGGCGCGGGCCAGCTGATCGAGCAGGCGCTCGCGGTCGCCGCGACGCTCGGCTACGGCCCGCTGATCGCCGAGGTCGCGCTGATGCAGGGCGAGCTGCACAACTACGAGGGCCGCTATGTCGACGCCGAGGCGGCGCTGCGGCGGGCCTACGTCGCGGCGCGCTCGGCGGATGATGGTGAGGTGGCGGCCGCGGCCGCGACCTCGCTGGTGGGCGTGACCGGGCACTCGCTGGCGCGCTTCGAAGTCGGTGGGCTGTGGCGCGAGGTCGCCGGGGCCGAGGTGGCGCGCAGCCGCGACCCGCTGGCGCCCGCGGACCTGGCCCGAGAGACAGCCTCGATGGCGGTGCGAGAAGGCGACTACGTGCGGGCGCAGGCCACCTATGTGCGCGCCCTGGCGCTGCGAGAGGCGGTGGTCGGTCCCGGCGACAGCTCCTTGATCGTCGAGCTGAACCAGCTCGGCGCGGTGCTCGAGAAGCAGGGCAAGTACGCGGAGGCGGACGAGCCGATCCGCCGCGCGCTGGCGCTGTGCGAGGCGACGCTGGGTCCGGAGCATCCGCTGGTGGCGACCACGGCGGACAGCCTCGGCTCGATCTTCCAGGCCGAGGGTCGTTACGAGGAGGCGCTGGCCCAGCACCTGCGCGGGCTGCAGATCCGCGAGCGACTGCTGGGACCGGGGCACCTGCAGGTCGCCGACTCGCTCAACAGCCTCGGCATCGTCGCGGAGAGCCTCGGTCGCTCGAGCGAGACCGAGGCGTACTTCCGGCGCGAGATCGCGATCCGCGAGAAACACCTCGGTCCGGACAGCCCATCGGTGGCGCTGTCACACACCAACCTCGGGGCGATCCTTCACATCCACGGCGACGAGGACGGGGCCCTGCTGCACCTGCGTCGGGCGCTGGAGATCCAGGAGAAGGTGCTGACCCCCGACCACCCGGAGACGGTGTTCGTGCTGGCCAACCTCGGCCTGGTCGCGCGCGCGCAGGGTCGCCTGGGCGACGCCCTCGACGACCTCGGTCGCGCGCTGCGGGTGACCGAGCACAGCAACGGACCCGACCACGTCAACGCGGCGTCGATCCGGCAAAACCTCGGCTCGGTGCTGCAGCAGCTCGGGCGCAGCGACGAGGCGCTGGCAGAGTTCCAGCGGGCCCTGGAGATCCGCGAGCGCGCGCTCGGCCCCACCCACCCCGAGGTCGCCACGCTGCGCGCCAACATCGGCACGATCCTCGCGCTGCAAGGCAAGACCCGCGAGGCCGAGCCGGTGCTGACGCAGAGCCTCGCCGACCTCGAGGCCGCCCTCGGTCCCGAACACCCCGACCTCGCCGACCCGCTGCTCGGACTGTGCGAGCTGGGCCTGAAGACCGGGGATGCGGCCGCCGCCCAGGTCGCCGCGGAGCGGGTGCTGCGGC
>NZ_JACCSO010000185.1 GCF_013812955.1 Nannocystis sp.
GGGCCAAGGTGGCGCGACGCAGGTGGCGGGCGCTGACGCCGAGGCGCGCGGCGAGGTCGTCGACGCCGCGATCGTTGAGGTAACCGCCGTCGATCAGGGCGGTGGCGCGCTCGACGAGGTGGGCGACGGCGTCGACGGGGGCGGCCTCGTGGCCCTTTGGGTCGGAGCCGTCGGCGTCGAGGTGGCGTGCGCCCGGGGCGAGCTCGGGGCGGCAGCGCAGGCAGGCACGAAAGCCGGCGCGCTCGGCCGCGGCGGCGCAGGGGTGGAAGCTGCAGCGGTCGCGGCCGGGCGTGCGCGCGGGACAAATCGGTCGGCAGTAGATGCCGGTGGTGGCGACGCCGACGAAGAACAGGCCGTCGAAGCGGGCGTCACGGGCGATGAGGGCGGCGTGGCAGGCGTCCGGGTCGAGCATGCTGCGACGGTTCTAGCGCGGTCCCGGGCGCGGGTCTGGCCGTTTTCGGACCTGGAAGCAAAATGCTTCACCACGGCGCGATGACGTAGGTCCAGCGGTTGGTGGCCAGGAGGTTGTCGATGCGGTTCGCGAGCGTGTAGAGCGCCTCCCAGGCGGACGAGGACGGGCAGATCGACCGGGTGGCGTATGTGCGGGTGCGGCCGCCGCGGCGGACCTTGAGGGTGACGTTGCTGTTGTCGGCGATGCGCGCCTTGCAGTCGGCGCTGCGACTCTTGTGACGCTCCGGCGCGGTGGCGACGAACACCTCGAGGGCGGCGAGGATCAGCTGGATGCGCCCCCGGTCGATGTGCGCCTCGGCCTGGCCGACCCGCGCCACGTACGACTCGCCGCGGTACTCGAGGCGACCATCGCCGCGCAGGGTGACGCTGTAGACCGGGCAACGGCCGAAGCAGCTGTCGCGGGACAGCTCGAGCTCGAGGTCGCCCGGGATCTTGCGGGCGGCGTCGTCGGGGCCGAGGGTCGAGTCGTGCAGCGCGAGGCTGCTGCGCCACGTGTCGTCGACGAAGCGCGCGAGCGTCGACGAGCCGACCAGCGCTCGCCAGCCGCGCTCGCCGATCTTGTTGTGGTCGAGCCACAGCTCCTCGAGGTCGGCGAGCTGCGGGGCCGCGGCTAGGGCGACGGCTCCGTCGTCCGAGATGCCGCTGTGGTAGATGTGGAGGGTGCGCAGGCGGGTCCAGTCGCGCCTCGCGGCGATCGCCGCGGCTCCGGCATCACCGATGTTGTTGTCGGACAGCACCAGGCTCTCGGGGTTTTTCAGGTGGTTCACGAGGGCGAGCGCGGCCTGGTCGTCGAGCTCGCAGGTCC
The DNA here is from genome assembly GCF_013812955.1 of Nannocystis sp. Classification (GTDB taxonomy): domain Bacteria; phylum Myxococcota_A; class Polyangia; order Nannocystales; family Nannocystaceae; genus Nannocystis. Next base: position 1,277 of record NZ_JACCSO010000185.1, read on the forward strand.
TCAGGTCGAGGTGGCGCAAGCCGGCGAGGTGGGGCGCGCCGGCGAGGGCGAGGCCGCCCTCTGGACCGAGGTTGTCGAGCTGGATCTCGAGCCGCTCGAGCACAGACAGGTGGGTCGCGCGCGCGAGCGCTGCGGCGCCCGCGGGGCCGATGCTGGCGGAGCGCAGGTCGAGATTGCGCAAATCCGGCCAGCGCCCGGTCTCGGCCAGCGCGGCGAGGCCCGCGTCGCCGGACCTGCCGCCGCCGATGCGAAGAACGGTGAGCTTCGGCAGGCCGCCGGCGCGTACGAGCGCGGAGAAGCGGTCGCTGTCGTCGGCGGTGTTGATGCTGTGGGAGACGTCGAGCTCCTTGAGCTTGACGAGCGCCGGGTTGCCGCCGAGGCTAGCGAGGGCGGCGCGCCCCAGCACGTTGTAGGAGAGGTTGAGCCGGCGCAGACCGGTCCAGGCCGGGGTGTCGGCGAGCGCGAGGGCGGCGTCCTCGGTGAGGAGGCTCTTGTAGAGATTGAGGCTCCACAGCTTGTGGAGGTGCGGGCTGTGGCCGAGCGCGGCGACGCCGGCGCGCCCCAGCGGGTTGTTGGGCAGGGTGAGGTGCGTGAGCCGAGCGAGCAGCGGGAGCCCGGCGAGGATGGCCGCGCCGCGCGGACCGATCCCGCCGTCGAGGTTGAGGTCGCGCAGCGCCGGCAGGTCGACCGCGGCGAGGCCGGCGAGCGCCTCTTGCGGGAGGCAGTCCTCGAGGAAGAGGTGGAGGTAGCGGACGTGCTCGAGTCGCGGGGAGGCGGCGAGCAGCTCGAAGAGCTCGCCCGGACGCTCACACAGCGCTTCATTGAAGTTCGAGGCCACGAAGCTGGTGATCACCGGGATGGTGTCGTCGGCCAGCACGCTGCGGACCCCGTCGAGGCCGAAGACATGGACGTGGTGGTAGGGGGCCTCGGGCTCGGGTGTTTCGACGGCCAGTCGGCTGTCCTCCGGGACAGGTTGCCGCGGCGCCGGGGTCGGCGCGCGGGCGCACGCGCCGAGCAGCAGCAGCGCGAGGCATCGACGCATGGGCCGCATCAACGGGAGCACTCCGTCGCGTGTTCGGGGGCGAGCAGGAACTTCGCCCTGGCGTGCAGGCGCAGCGGCGGGGGGACCTGGCGCACCGCTGGGCCCTCGATCTCGACCTGGACGAGGGCGCCGCGGGGTGGGCCCTTGCGGACGCGGGTGCCGGCGAGGATCGTGCCGACGTGCTCGGGGCCGCGGCCGGCGTCGACGAGCAGCGGGTGCTCGGTCTGGCAGCCGATCCAATGGGAGGTGCCTTCCAAACCCCCAGTGTAGCCCGTGCCGCCGCCGCCGCCCCTGGTATCGAGGTCGCGGAGCAGGCGGGCGTCGACCCAGCCGATCACCGTCGCGTCGTCGAGCTTCCCGTCGTCGATCCGCCAGGCGATCTTCGCGTGCGGGCCGTTGCGGTCGAGCTGGGTGACCTTCACCCGGTCCGAAAGCCGGAGCTCGAGCATGGTGGGTCCCCCGGGGCTCGCCGCCACCGCGACCCGGCCACGCCCGCGCAGCCAGCGATTCGCGCTCATATGCTCGGTGTAGCCGGGCTCCAGGGACAGGTCCGCACAGGCCACCTCGAGGTCGGGGCTCTGCACGAAGCGCACGCGGGCGTCACGGGGCGGGGCGACGCGCATGCGCGGGCCATCGGCGGGCGACCAGCCCAGGTCCGTCGCGCGACCGGCCTGCAGCACGCCGGCGAACAGGAGCTCGTCGGTGCGGGCGAACAGCGGGAGATCGCCCGGTCGCGGGGTGGTGCGCAGCTGCAGCCCGTGCAGCGTGCTCTGCAGGGTCGCGCCGCCCTGCGTCGTCAGGCCGAGCAGCTCGGCCCCGGTCATGGTCGCAAACACCAGACCCGAGGGGGTTCGCAGCGGCCTGGTGCCCTCCCACGACTCTTGCGTGATCACACATGTCGTCGGCGGCGGCGAGGGGGTCGCGTCCGGCCGGGGCGTATCGGGTGCCGGTGCGACCGGGACCTCGCCGGCTGCGGTGGAACCGGGAGGGGCGAGGGCTGGCGCCCGGGTGTGCGGCCGCGGAGGTTGTGATGCCGGGGCCGGGGTCGCAGCGCAGGCCATGCCCAGCAAAGCCAGCGAGGACAGGCGCAGCCGGGACGTCATCGCGGAGGAGGACAGGCCGGGTCCGTGGAAGTTCCAGGTTCTGGGTGGTGCCATGCTTGTCTTTCCGCCCGCTCCCGGTGATACCGCGGCCGGATGCGCGCGTCAGCCCGCGAGATCTGCAGTTCGGGCTCCCCGTTGCTTTTTTAAAAAATGAAAAAAGGTCTACCCTGTGCGCGGCGAGCACCCATGCGATTATCAAGACTATGCACGATCGGTTTGCTGATGGCGGCCTGCACCGAGGAAGGCCAGGCGGTGACGATCGAGTCCAACGGCGACTGGACGACAGGATCGGGGACGGGCTCGCCCTCGTCGAGCTCGCCGACCTCCACGTCGACGTCGACGACCGCGGAGCCGACCGACCCTGGCACGGCGGAGACGGGCACGACCACGCCCGGCACGACATCGACGACCGACGAGCCGCTCACGACCGGCACCCCCGATCCCGAGACGACGGGGCCCGCGCCGAGCTGTGACGACGGCAAAAAGAACGGCAAGGAGACCGGGGTCGATTGCGGCGGGTCTTGCTCGGCCTGCCCTCCCGGGCCGCAGCCGGATCTCTTCCTCGAGTACTTCTACATCGACGATCACGCGATGGCGCCGGGCCAGCAGACGCAGCTCCACTACAGCATCGCCAACGACGGCAAGGTCGACACGGAGTTCCAGTTCTACATCCGCGTGGTCGCCTCCAAGAACGATGTCATCGGCGATCAGGACGACATCATCCTCTACACGTATCTTTATCCCTACATCGTCGAGGCCGGCGGGCACTCGCTCTGGTATGACGACATGTCGATCCCCGCGAAGGTCTTCGACGGCGCGTACTACGTCGGCATGCTCGTGGATTCCACCGATATTATCGGTGAGTCCAACGAGGACAACAACTTCTTGATCGACGAGGAGCAGCTGGTCATCTCGGGCAACCCCATGCCGACGAACGTCGACCTCGCGCCCTCGACGGTGCTGGCGACGGAGCACAAGCTGCTCGCGGGGTCCAAGGCGAACTTCACCTTCGACGTCGAGAACCTCGGCCCGAACGCCGCGCCCCCGTACGCCGTCGGGCTCTACTATTCGACCGACGCCGTGATCACGACCGGCGACGCCCTGATCTGCACCCTCGGCGACGTGAACGGCCTCGGGGCGCTGAGCAAGGAGGCCCAGCAGATCAGCTGCGACGTGCCCAAGCTCGCGGGGGACTACTACTTCGGCGTGATCGTGGATCCCATGAACGCCCTGGCCGAGCTGGACGAGGACAACAACGTCGCCGGAGACCCCGCGCTCGTCACCATCACGGGGCCGAAGATCGATCTGCAGATGGGCGCCGTCACGAGCAACGACTTCACCGTCGACACCGGTCAGCAAGCGACGCTCTCGGCCAAGGTCACCAACGCCGGGGCCGATCCCTCCCCGGTGTTCGACGTCTCCTTCTACCTCTCGGCGGACGCGAATATCACGGCCGTCGACAAGCTCATCTGTTCGACGAAGTCCGCGAACGCGCTCGCGCCGGCCGCTCAGGTCGATGTCTCGTCGCCTTGCGTGATCCCGGCGGTGGCGAGCGGGCTCTACTGGCTCGGCGCGATCGCCGACGCTCCCGGCCTGATCCCGGAGCTCAGCGAGGCCAACAACGCCGGGCCCTCGGCCATCCAGATGGACGTCAAGGCGCCCGACGTGGATCTTCAATACGAGCTCCATTTCGACAACGCGCTGCTCCCGAGCCCCGGCGATAAGGTGACCCATCACCTGCAGATCCGGAACAACGGCGCCGCCGCGTCGCCGGCCCAGTTCGAGGTCAACGTTCATTACTCGAGCGACATGAACATCACGCTCGCGGACGCGAAGGCCTGCACCGTCAAGGTCGGCATGGTGCCGGCCAAGACCATCACCGAATTCCAGTTCGACTGCACGATCCCGGCCCTCGCGCCGGCCTTTTACTACAGCGGGGTCATCATCGACCCGAGCAATCAAGTCCCCGAGAGCAACGAGGGCAACAATTGGGGCTCCTCGCCCTTCTCCGAGCTGATCCAGTGATCCCGTGAGGGGCAGCCGGGGCCCGGCAATTCGGGCGCCCCGCCCGGGCGACGGCGACCCGGGGAGGCGCGCCGCAGCCGGGTCATGGACGCCCCGCGAGACCTGGGCCGGTGGAGCAAGGCGGGCGCGCGCAGAAGCGCGTTGCGGGCGGGGCCGGGCTTCTGTAGCGTGGGCCGCATGAACTTTCGGCTTAATCTGAGTCTGATGACAGCGCTGGTGCTCGCGGCGTGCAACGACGGTGGTGGTGAAGGCGACGCGACGGCGTCGGAGACCGGCGCCGACACCGAGACCGGGGACACACCGGCCACGGAGGTCGAGCTCGATGACTTCTTCACCCAGGCGGAGGCCGCGTACTGCGAGTGGCAGGTCGGATGCCACGCCTTCGGGGCCGAGGAGCGCTGTCGCAACGTCAACCACTTCGAGGACCGGCTGAGCATGCGGCGGCTGTCCGGGGTCGGCTCCGCCGACTGGCTGCCGACCGCGTATTACAAGGAGGCGGTCGAGGTCGGGCGCATCGACTACGACAAGGAGGCGGCGGCGACCTGCCTCGCTTACGTGCGCGCGCAGAGCTGCGACCTGCCGGAGGTCCACGTGTACAGCGAGGACGAGCTCGCCGGGCAGGCGGCCTGCGCGGGGCTGTTCACGGGGCGCATGGGCAAGAACGGGCCCTGCTTGTCCGCCATCGAGTGCGCCGAGGCCGCGGTCTGCGGGTTCGACCCGACCTGCGTCGATATGTGCTGCGTGGGCGCCTGCCGGGTGCTGCCGACCGTTCCCAAGCTCGGCGAGCCCTGCACCAACAGCTGCGAGGGCGACAGCTTCTGCGCCTTCGACCCGAACACCGGGACGCCGACGGTGTGCACCGCGTCGCCGGCCGTCGGCCAGCCGTGCCCGCAGTTCAGCTGCGCGGGCGGCTCGAGCTGCGAGTTCACCGGGGGCGATACGCCGGTCTGCGTCGGCGTGAAGCCGGTCGGCGCGGCGTGTGGAGGAGACGGCGGCAACTGCGACGTCGGCCTGGTCTGCACCCGCGACCAGAACTATGACAACGGCGTGTGCTTGCGGCCCGCCGACGAGGGCGAGAGCTGCGACCGCTTCTCGCCGGACATCGTGTGCCGGCGCTTCGACAACGTCTGCGACGCGACCGACAAGTGCGCGGCGCTGCCGGGCAAGGGCGAAACCTGCGAGGACTACCGCTGTCGCGGCGACTTCTTCTGCGCCGTGGGCAACGGCACCCAAAAATGCTCGCCGGTCGCCGACGCGGGCGAGGGCTGCGGCTACCCGAACTACGACGGCTCGTATGTGCCGTGCTCGGGCGACAACGTGTGCGACCCGAACGACGACTTCAGCGTATACACGTGCGTGACGCCGAACCCGGCCTCGCCCTGCCCGGTGCCCGAGGACGGCTGACGGGCGGCTGGCGGGCGATATCTCCGACGGCTGTCTGCGGGTGAAAGCGCGCAGACAGCCTCACCACTCGACGGGGCAGCAGTCCTTGAGCAGCTTGCCGTGCACGTTCTTGCTTGTGCGCAGGCCCGAGAAGATCGGGTCGCAGACGCGGGCGGCGGCGTCGACCTCGTCGAGCGTCCGGTCGAATGCCATGCTCAATATCTACGCCTTCGCCGCGAGAGACACCCGCACGAACGATCCGGCGCACATTCGCCCGGGGCCGTCCCGACTGTGTTATCAATCGCGCATGTCTGATTCCACTGACTCCTCATCGCGCATCACCCTCGAGACCCGCGGGAACGTGCTGCTGGTCGGCCTGCACCGCGCCGAGAAGCGCAACGCGTTCGACCTGGCGATGCTGCGCGGCCTCGCCGAGGCGCTGAGCCGCTACGAGGACGATCCCGAGCTGCGCTGCGCGGTGTTGTTCGGCCACGGTGAGCACTTCACGGCCGGCCTCGACCTCGCGGAGGTCGGCCCGGCCGTCGCCGGCGGCGAACCGCTGTTCCCCGCCGACGCCGTCGACCCGCTGGGCCTGTTCGGGCGCGTGCGCAGCAAGCCGCTGGTGGTCGCGCTGCAGGGCTGGTGCCTGACCATCGGCATCGAGCTGGCGCTCGCCGCCGACATCCGCATCGCCGCCCGCGACACCCGCTTCGGCCAGATCGAGATCAAGCGCGGGATCTTCCCGTTCGGCGGCGCGACCCTGCGGCTGCCGCAGGTCGCCGGGTGGGGCAACGCCATGCGCTGGCTGCTGACCGGCGAGACCTTCGACGCCGCCGAGGCCCTGCGCATCGGCCTGGTCCAGGAGCTCACCGAGCCCGGCGAGCAGCTGCAGCGCGCCGTGGCGATCGCCGAGACCATCGCCCGTCAGGCGCCGCTCGGCGTGCAAGCCACGCTGCGCTCGGCGCGGGCCGCCGTCGAGCAAGGAACCGCCGCCGCGCTCGCGCCGATGCTGGACGACGTCCGCGCCGTCATGGCCAGCGACGACGCCCGCGAGGGCCTGATGTCCTTCGTCGAGCGCCGCGAGGCCCGCTTCACCGGCCGCTAGTGTCGAGCCACCAACCGCGAGTCCCCGGCCGCGCCCCCCAGGTTGGAGAAATTCTGGAGAAGGAACTCGCTCAAGCGCCTGGACCAGCACCGGCGACTTGGTGACCGGCGGCGAGCGGCCGAGCGGATGCACAGGCGGGCGAGATGGTGGAGGCGCTCGGGATCTCTCGCAAGACGCTGCACAAGTACGTGCAGCTGCGCCTCTTGCCGGTGCCGGTGCTGGTCTCCGACGGCAAGCAGGGCGTCCGGAGCCGGTGGACGCTGGTCGCCCTCGACCATGCCGCCTTCATCGTCGAGCAGCAGGAAATCGGGCACACCTTAACCGAGATAGCTGCCATGATCACAGCCCGCTGGGCCACCGCCGAGGAGACAGGCCTCCTCGAATGAGGCAAGCGGCGTTCCGGCGCGCAGCCTACGGATTCACAATGCACTCGGCCTCGAGTTTGGCGCCGTGATCCGTAGATGAAACTGTGGCCTTGTACCTCAACTGGATCAAGGCTCGACATGAAGGTTTCCCAAGTAAATTGCAGTAAGTCGGCACCGCCAAGTCACGCTACTCGTCCGCGGCCCTCCGCGGCCCTCCGCGGCCCTCCACGGCCCGCCCGGAGTCACACTAGTCTGGGGTCACCGCAGCGTGACGTGACATCGGTCGCTCAAAGTCAGGACTCCATTTCGACGCGGTCTCTTTGGCGTTTGTGTTTCGCCATCCTCACCGAGCACGAAGACCTTGCCCTCTTTTTCAAGCTCGAGGATCGCGTTGCGATAGGCTGTACCACAGAGCCGATTTTCGGGGCGGTGAGTGAGCACGTCGTAGAAATATGTCATAGGCTTCTTCCCGGCGCTGAGTTCGCGCAGCACGGAAGCCTTGACGCTGTCCCACTCAGGAGTGAAAAGCATGTACATCGTCGAGATGCTGGCTTGCTCGAAAAGCAGCCCCCCCTTACCTTCCGTGGTCTTTCCAACGGACCACATTACGTCTTTCATGATAGCGAAGCCACGGGGGTGCTGCGCGACATGCACCAAATAATGGCTCGTAATCCGGCGCTCCTCTCTCTCGACGCGGAATGATACCACAAATCTTCCAGGCGTCTGGTTGCGCAGGAGATCTTCGTAATAGCGAATGATCGCCTCTTCTCGCTCGGCAGATGTATTGGCGGACGCAACGACCTGTGCGAGTTCCGCAGCGCGCGCCGACGAACCGAGGAGGTGAGCGAGTGTCTCGCCCATGTGTTCTTTCAGCCCGAGGATGCGGCGTACGCCCTCGATGTTGAAGAATAGAAAGATCTCGCACTTCCGCTGGCTTCTGAGGAGCCGCTCGATGACGGTAAAATCCACCCCGTCAACGCCACAAGGATCGACGAACACGAACATCGGTGCGATCGCACGCCCGTCCCGCTGGTACTTGTCCATCATCGCCGTCATCACCGCGGAGAACGCCCCGTTAGCGAGTTGCGGCTCTTGGATCTGTGGACTCTTGGCGTAGTATGAATCCAGGCTCGTCTTGAGTTGCGCAAAGAGCTCTTCGTCTTGCTCGATAAAGAACGTGCGTACCTTCTTGGCTAGATCTGGATTAGAAGAGATCTTCTCGAGAGCCCGTAGAGGCGACCCTGGAACCGTACTGCCGTCGTTTGTCGTATAGGTCCCCCTTCCTGCAAATCCGTCGATGTAGACTAGTCTGTCCTCGGTGCCTTTGAGGATGATGAAGTACGCATAAATATATTTCTCCAGAATGGTGTGTTTGGCTAACGTCTGCGCGCGGTAGCTTTCAAAATGCTCTCTGTCCTTCAGCGACATCCTCGACCCTTCCTTCTAGGGACGAGATTGTGCGAGATGGGGTTGCCTGCGCAACCAGAATCGTCACGATGGCCTGTCTGCCGTCACTCGCGCTTGTTCGGCCCTCCTTCTGGGCACGCCGTGCTGCCAACACAGTTCGGGGCCGGTGACCAGAAGCGGTGTCGGTGTAGCCGCGGGCGAGGCGAGCGCAGGCGAGCACGGCTGTGGCGATGTGCTCTGGATCGGCGAACTCTGCGCCTTCCTCTGATACCTGATTTGACAGGATTATCGGTAGGAGCGGAACTGCGCCGCCCAGGATACCGGCGACCTGGACGACGCCACGGTAGAGCGGGAAATGAGCGCCAAGGCGGACCTCTTCGGGCGTCACGTCGGGTTCACGAGTGCTTAGAGTCGACGAGAGCTGAGAGTCTGCCAATTGGCGCCGTGTGCGCACGGCGACCTGGCGCTTTAGCTTTAAAGGAAGCAAACGGGTAGATGTGTTCAGGGAGCGCCGAGCGTAGTGCCAGAGGTTCGCAGTGCGTGCTATGCGCAGGAGGAGGCCTGGCCGCTGGATGAGTACTGGACGCTTGTTCACTCTCATGCCATGTGCTAGTAGAAAACTTGGACGTTCTCCCAAAGTGCAGGAAGAGGATCGTATGAGCGACGGCAGCCTCATCGAATGGACGGATGCGACATGGAACCCTGTGCGCGGCTGCACGAAGGTCAGTCCAGGTTGCAAGCATTGCTACGCACAGACTTTTGCCGAGCGTTGGCGGGGAATTCCGGGCCATCCTTATGAGTTTGGATTTGACCTCCGGTTAGTCGAGGAGCACGTCGGAGATCCATTGAAGTGGATAAAACCACGCCGCATTTTTGTAAACTCGATGAGCGATCTCTTCCATGAAGAGGTTCCGTTTGAATTCATTGAGAAAGTCTTCCGCGTAATGAAGACTGCGAATTGGCACACCTATCAGGTGCTTACCAAGCGCCCTGAGCGGATGCGGGAGTTTGCAAAAGAATTTGGAAAAAAGCTCGTCGAGCATCCACACATTTGGCTCGGTACGAGCGTTGAAGATCAGAAATACGGACTTCCGCGGATTCCTGTCTTGCGGGCTGTGCCGGCGGGTGTACGATTCTTGTCAATCGAGCCTCTCCTTGAAGATCTTGGTGAGATGAATCTTGAAGGGATTCAGTGGGTGATCGTTGGGGGCGAAAGCGGGCTCGGAGCTCGGCCGTTAGCGAAGGAATGGGTTGTATCCATTCGTAACCAATGCCGCGCACAGCGTGTCCCGTTTTTCTTTAAGCAGTGGGGGGGCGTACGCAAAAAAGTTCTGGGGCGTGAGCTCGACGGCCGCACCTACGACGAATTCCCCTTGGTGGCACCGCAGGTGGCGCCCACCCAGCGGGAGCGAGCACGCCGAATCGGAGAAGCCGAGCGCGCGACCGGGCTCAGCCTTGTGGCTTGATGAAAAAACGCAGCTGACGGCTGAAGACGATGACGTCGTTGTCTGCGATGTGTTGTACGTCGGGTCTGCGAGATCGTGTGGTCTTGCCGCTGAATAGATCGAGTTCGCGTTCTGAAATGCAATCCCGGACTACTTGTCGGATGATGTCCTTCGTCGCAGGCGTTTCATTGCAGAGTGTCTGAAAGATCTTGTCGAAGCTGGCACCCTTGGGCCAAATTGCGTTGATCCTTCGCGGCAATTGTTCGCGAAGGGTATTCTTCGTCAGTGTCTCGGCATCATTGCTGAAGTCGAAGAGGGAGCCTTGGCCATGGTAAGCGTCGTCTTTCCTGGGATCGTAGCCGAGCATCATCAGGCCTGGCTCACCATGATGGACGAAGTGGTTCTGAAGTCCCCAGTGAAGTTTTGCCATTTCATCACGCGCGCGTGCATGGTTTGAGAGGTGGACAAACCAGTAGTCGTTGTTGCTCGCTGTTGATGGGCGGATGAAGAATGGGGTGTAGAAAGTTGCTCCGCAGCGCTTCGTCAATTCTTCCGTAAGGAGTCGCTGCAGAAAACGGCGCTTTGCTGGCAGTGTTTTGAGGGTCGGAACAGCCTTGGCGATTTCCGAGAGTCCTGTGCGATTGAGGGTCGGCACCCCTTGCTCCGACAGGAAATTGATCATCTTATCGACGGAGAACGTCAGGAGGATCTCTGCCCCAGGGAGTTCCTTGAGGACCATTCGAACGGTGTCAAGCGTAACATCGGACCATCCATACTGATCAAGGAGGAAAATGCAGCGGTGAACCCTTCCTCCTCCGCCTTGAATGCTGGTCACGATTTTTGGTGCGGCGTTCTCGAACGTTGAGTGGATCAGGCTTGCTTTGCTCTTGAACTTGTTAGCAAAGTCTGGGTTCTCGATCGTATTCTTGAGATAGCTGAAAGTTGGACCTTGGCTCTCCACAAAAAAGAAGCGTGCATCAAGTGCGAAGTTCTTCTTCCGTCGCTCCTGTGCCCGGAACTCAGCCTCCTCCATGGCGCGAAGCATGATTAGAGGAGACCCATCGTGCTCGCTCTTGTCTCTTGGATGCGTATATTTTCCACCTCCAGCGAAGCCGTCAACGAGGGTGAGGCGGAGTCCATCCATGCCAGGGTATGATGTAAGGACGTCAACGTAAATCAGTAAGTAGGCATGCAGTACCTCGTGCTTGGCGATACTGTGGTCGCCGATTATCGGGGGGGCGTCGCCGGTACTCCACTCATAGCCGCCGTGTGACATGATGGGACCGCAGAATACCAAAATCGCCTCTACAAAAGGAGAAATGGCGGCTTCTTCCTAGGCATCCACATCCGAGGACGGGTAGCACAGGCCTAAGCTGTGCCGGGGATTGCGTTCCCAGGCTGTGCGGCTGCCGATGACGGCGTCGGTGCGTGTCAGCGCCGTGGTGATTTGCCTGCCCTGTCTGTGGTTAATCGTCGTCGCCACGGGGCACTCTGACGCTACGTCGACGTCCTGACCGGGGTGGTGACAGGCAGCCGAGCATACTCGGCCCCACGAGATCACCGGCCCCACCGCATCTGACTCGAGTTTCGCCGTTATGCGGCGAGCCTGGCCCCATCAGGCCCGCCCCCGAACGTGATCTGGCCTTTTCGCGCAACTCCTCGATGCTGCGGAGCGGATCAAGAACATCGAGATCGGGCAAGATCCGCCGGGCGCAGCGAAGGATGTCGGCAAAGCTGTGTCCCTGCTTGTGGCGATACCAGGGACGCGTCGGAGGGCGGCGAGCGGGGATGCATGGGCGGTATCGGCGAACCACAAGACGAGGGCCGTGTAAGCAAAGCCAACGAAGGGCGCGGTGCGCTCGACAGCCGCCCGCTTGCGGGCCTGGGAGTCGGCGAAGCCAAACTCTTGCTTGAGGTCGCGAAAACCCACCTCGGTCGCCCAGCGGTCGGCGTAGGTCTCGAGGATCTCCGGCACGCTCATCGACAGGTCCGTGCGGAAGAAGACGCCCAGGTCGCAGTCGCCGTGGTCGACGCGGACCACGACGACGCGCACGGGGTCGGGTGCGCGGCTGCTTCTCCAGCAGCGTTGCCGCAGCTGCGGCGACGAGCTGCGTGCCGTTCTCATGCAAGTCGCGCGGCTGCTGTCCCTCGTGCATGGGCCGGCGGATGGCCGAGGGGGCGGCGTTGCTGGTGGACCACGTGCTGCCGGCGGTGGGTTACCGGCAGTGGGTGCTCTCGTTCCCGGGCCCGATGGCGGTGCGCCTGGGCTACGACGGGCCGCTGCTGGCCGCCATCGCCGGGCGGCTCGCGCGGGCGGTGATGCAGGACATGCGGCGCGGCGTGAAGCAGCAGCATGGCCTGGCGTCGGTCGCGTCGTTGCACGCGGGCGTGGTCACTG
>NZ_JACCSO010000193.1 GCF_013812955.1 Nannocystis sp.
CGCGGCTCGCCCCGCTGCTCGTGATCCTCGCCGCCTGCTCCACGGGCCAGCGGCCCGGGGACGAGGAGGGGAATACGACCCAGGATCCGGGCAGCAACGGCCCGGGCAGCTTCACCGCCACCGCCTCGCAGGAGACCGGCCAGACCAGCGGAGCCCCGCCGACCACCGGCGAGCCGGGCACCGGCACCAGCGGCGAGGGCAGTACGACGCTCGAGGACTCGAGCACCGGCGAGCCGGGTGATGTGCTGTGTGCGACGCAGTTTCGCTACGACCCACCGCCCGGGGCGACGATGCCGCGGATCGCCGGTGAGTGGCAGGGCTTCGACCTCGCGAGCGCGACGGTGCTGGACGGGCCGGACGCGGGTGGGATCTACAGCGCCAGTGTCGACCTGCCACCCGGTCTGCACGCGTACAAGGTCGTCCACGATCTCGGCGGCCAGCCGCAGTGGGTGCTCGATCCGGGCCAGGGGCGGCGCAAGTATGTCGGTGACATCGAGAACTCGGCGGTGCTCGTGCGCGACTGCCGGCTGCCGCAGCTGACCGTCGAGAGCAGCGCCGCGGCCAGGCCGGGCCCAGGCGCGGGCAGCTACGCGGCGACGCTGCGCTACGTCGACGGCCTCGCCGGCGCCGGCCCGGAGGCGAGCGGCTACACGGCGACCCTGCAGGACAACGCCGGCGAGCAGCGGCCGCTGACCGCCGAGGAGCTGGCGATCGATGCGAACACCGGCGACGTGACGCTCAAGCTCGCGGGGCTCGCCGACGGCAAGCAGCGGGTGACGATCACGGCGAAGGCGGGCGACGGCGCGCTGGCCGAGCCGCTGCGGCTGGTGTTCTGGATCGAGGCGAAGCCGTTCGCCTGGGACGACGCGCTGGTCTACATGGTGATGACGGACCGCTTCGTCGACGGCACGCCGGGCAACAACCCCGGGGCGACGGCGAAGGCCGATCCCCGCGGTGACTGGCAGGGCGGCGACCTCGAGGGCCTGCGCGCGCGCATCGCCGACGGCACGCTCGACCAGCTCGGCATCCGGGCGATCTGGCTGACCCCGTTCCAGACCAACCCGGCGGAGGCCTATCCCGCCGCCGACGGGCAGCACTGGGTGACCGGTTACCACGGCTACTGGCCGACCCGCGGCCGTGAGGTCGACGCCCGGCTCGGCGGCCCGGATGCCCTCAAGGCGATGGTCCGCGAGGCCCACAAGCACGGCATCCGCATCCTGCAGGACTACGTCATCAATCATGTGCACGAGCAGCACGAGTACGTCGCGGCCCACCCGGAGTGGTTTCGCACCGGCTGCGTGTGCGGCACGGACAACTGCGACTGGACCGGCCACGCGCTCGACTGCATGTTCGCGGGCTACCTGCCCGACATCAATCACAGCGTGCCGGAGGCGAACGCGGCCTTCGTCGCCGACGCGGTCTACTGGCTCGACGAGTTCGACCTCGACGGCCTGCGCGTCGACGCCGTCAAGCACGTCGAGGAGGTCGCGACCCGCAACCTCGCGGCCGCGGTGCGCGAGACCTTCGAGCCCGCGGGCACCAAGTACTTCATGATGGGCGAGACGGCGATGGGCTGGAGCGAGCAGGACAACACCGAGAACTACGGGACCATCGCGCGCTACATCGGGCCCTTCGGCCTCGACGGCCAGTTCGACTTCGTGCTCTACCACGGGGTCTCGTACCGGACCTTCGCGTACGCCGATGCGGGCATGAAGCACGCCGACTACTGGACGCAGGACGGCCTCAAGACCTGGCCCAAGGGCGCGATCATGACGCCGTACATCGGCAGCCACGACACCGAGCGCTTCGTCAGCCTGGCCGACTATCGCGGCCAGGATGCGGCGCACGACAAGGACATCCCGCACCACCAGTGGAACGACATCGCCGAGGCCCCCGGCGACGTCGAGCCGCACCTGCGCCTGCGGATAGCGATGGCGTGGATGCTCGGTCTGCCCGGCGCTCCCCTGCTCTACTACGGCGACGAGTACGGGCAGTGGGGCGGCGCCGACCCCAACAACCGGGCGATGTGGCGCGCCGCCAAGGACCTGAACGCCGACGAGACCGCGACCCTGGCGCTGGTGCGCAAGCTCGGGGCGGCCCGTCAGGAGATCGACGCGCTGCGCCGCGGCGGCTACGTCTCGCTGTACGCCGACGAGGACACGCTGGTGTTCGGCCGCAAGGTCGGCCCCGGCGACGCGGCGATCGTCGGCCTGACCCGCGCCAACGCGCCGATCATGGTCGACGTCGAGGTCAGCGCGAGCCTCGGCTTCAAGGCCCAGGAGCAGCTGAAGGACCGCCTCGGCGGCCTCGGCACGACGGTCGGCGGCCTCGGCAAGGCGAGCTTCGTGATCCCGGCCCGCGGCGTCGTGCTGCTCGCGCCCTGAGCGACAGCGCGGCGCACAAAAAAACGGCGCACACCGAAGTGTGCGCCGTCCGAGGCTCAGGCGCCGATCACATCGGGCCCTGGATACCGCAGTCGTCGACCTCGCTCGGGACGCAGCCTTCGCAGTCCCAGCGGAAGTTGTCGAGCAGCGCGACGGTCGCCAGGGCCGTGTCGCCCATGTCGGCGATGTAGAAGCCGATCGTGATCTCGGCGCCGGGGCGGACGCCGCCCTTGGCCTTGAACCAGTCGGAGCAGGCGTGGCTCTCGAAGCCGGTGCCGGCGAGCTGCGGCTCCATCAGGCTGTAGCCCGGCCCCTTGAGGTACGGGTCGAGCGCGGTGATCGTCAGCGGCAGGCCCTTCTTGGCGTCCATCGGATCGGGGACGAAGGTGATGTTGCCGGTGTAGGCGTCGACCGGGGGGTCGGCCTGCGGGTCATCGGCGGTCGGGTCGACCTGGTAGGCGATCAGCAGGTCGTTATACTGGGTGTTGACCCACGCCGGCCACTCGGACGAGCAGAACACGAAGTCGAAGGTGTACCCGAAGGTCCCCGGCGGGACCGTGGTCTTGAAGCTGAACCACAGGCGGTCGTTGGGGTTCGAGTTGCCCTTGGTCCACTGGGCCTGCAGGGTGTCGGAGCAGTCGTTGACGCCGTCACACTGCTGGAACGGCGTGCCGCCGGCGCCGTTGGCGGAGCCGACCGCGACCTTGAAGGGCGGCGGGAGGGCGTTGTCCGCGTTGTTGAGGTTGCCGGCGTTGTTGACCTGCGAGTTGGCGTTCTCGAGGACGACGCCCATGGCGTTCGGCGGCTTGATGGTGCCCGTCGACATCATCAGGAAGGTGCTGCCCTCGCGCGGGCTGTAGAGCCGCTTGTCCGGGGTACCGGCGTCCATGTCGTGGTCGTAGAGATAGGAGCCGAAGCCCTTGGCGATCTGCCACGCGAGCGGGTTCTGCGACTCGAAGGTGAAGTCCTTGCTGACGACCGAGGTCGCCAGCTCGCCGTCACAGATGCCGATCGAGCGCAGGACGTTCTTGGTGTCGAGCTTGTCGCCGAGGTTGAGGTTGTCGTCGCAGTTGGCGTACATCGCCGGCGCGCCGCAGTTGGCGGGCACGAAGAGGGTGCAGTTGTTCTTGCAGAAGTCGCCCGGGCCGCCGTTGACGTCGTTGCCGTCGTCGCAGTCCTCGCCCGCCTCGACCTTGTTGTTGCCGCACTCGGCCGCGGTGATGGTGCAGTCGTTCTCGCAGCCGTCGCCCTCGACCTCGTTGCCGTCGTCGCACTGCTCCGGGGCCTGGACCATGTTGTCGCCGCAGTCGTCCATCGGGGTTGCGACCGTGCAGTCGGCGCTGCACTCGTCGCCGTCCATGACGTTGCCGTCGTCGCAGGCCTCGCCGGCCTCGATGGTCTCGTTGCCACAGACCGCGGTGACGGTGCAGTTGGCCTCGCAGCCGTCGCCGTCGGCCTGGTTGCCGTCGTCACACTCCTCCGTGCCCTCCTGCGTGCCGTCGCCACAGACCGGGTCGCTGCTGGTCTCCCCCTCCGTATCGGTCGCCGAGACGTTGGCCGTGGTCCCAGTGGGCTCGTCCCCGGTGGTGCTCCCGGTGCCTGTCGCGCTCATCGAGCCGCCGGTCGGCTCTCCGGTGGTCGGCCCGGTCTGACTGGTCTGGGTGGTCTGGGTGGTTTGGGTGGTCTGGGTAGCGCTGTCCCCGGTGGTGCTCGACCCCTCGCTGGCGCTGGCGCTGTTCGTATCGGCGCCGTCGTTGGCACAGCCGACGATCACGACGGAGGTTGCGAGCCCAAGGGTCAAGAGGCGATGGATGCTTCGTAGTGTGGTCATGGTAAATTCCTTCGCCCTGGGGGCGGGCGACCATTACGACACACTTCGCGGCGCGTGTGAGGCGCCGTCGACGTCGCGTTTCGAGCGCGGATGTACGCACGTGCGAGCTCGCTCTCCAGAAACTGGAGAGGCAGGGTCAGCATCAGCTGACCCTGCCTCCCAGAAGCGCGAATGCGGGCGAACTAGCTTCGGCCGCGCGCGCTCAACATCGAACGATCACTGCGGCAGCTGAACGCCGCAGTCGTTGACTTCGCTCGGCACGCAGCCTTCGCAGTCCCAGCGGAAGTTGTCGAGCATCGCCAGGGTCGCGAGGATGTTGTCGCTCATGTCGGCGATGAAGAAGCCGATCGTGACCTCGGCGCCCGGCTGCACGCCGCCCTTGGCCGTGAACCACTCGGTGCAGGCCTTGGTCTCGAAGCCGGTGCCCTTGAGCTGCGGCTCGTTGCCCGTGAAGCCGGGGCCCTTGAAGTACGGGTCGAGCGCCGTGATGGTCAGCGGCAGGCCCTTCTTCACGTCGTTCGGGTTCGGGATGAACGTGACGTTGCCGGTGTAGGGGTCGACCGGCGGGTCCGCCATCGGGTCGTCCGCCGACGGGTCGGACTGCCACGCGATCAGCAGGTCATTCCACTGGGTGTTGTAATACTCCGGCCACTCCGACGAGCAGAACGCGAAGTCGAACTTGTAGCCGTAGGTGCCCTCGGGGACCTTGGTCTTGAAGGTGAACCACAGCTTGTCGTTCGGGTTGCTGGCGCCCTTGGTCCACTGCGCCTGCAGGGTGTCGGAGCAGTCGTTGATGCCGTCGCAGTTCTGGAACGGCGTGCCGCCGACGCCGTTGGCCGAGCCCACCTTCGACTGGAGCGGGGCCGGCAGGGCGTTGCCGTCGTCGTTGTTGTTCTCGCCGTTGTTGACCTGCGAGTTGACACCCTCGAGGACGACGCCCTGGGCGTTCGGCGCCTTGATCACACCGCTGCTGATCATCAGGAAGGTGTCACCCTCGCGCGGGCTGTAGAACAGCTTGTCCGGGGTCGCGCCGTCCATGTCGTGGTCGTGGAGGTAGGAGCCGAAGCCCTTGGCCACCTGCCACGCGGCGCCGTTGTTCGAATTGAAGCTCCAGCCCGAGATCTGCACCGAGTTGTTGGCCTGGTCGTTGCAGATGCCCATCGCCTTGTGGGCGTTGGTCTTGTCGTTCTTGTCGGCGAGGTTGATCGCGTTGTCGCAGACGATGTAGTCCTTCGCCGCGGGCGCGTTGCAGCTGGCCGGCACGAACACCGTGCAGTCGTTCTTGCAGAAGTCGCCCGGGCCGCCGTTGACGTCGTTGCCGTCGTCGCAGCCCTCGGCGCCCTCGACCTTCATGTTGCCGCAGACCGGGAGGCTGATCGTGCAGTCGTTCTCGCAGCCGTCGCCCTCCACCTGGTTGCCGTCGTCGCAGCCCTCGGCGCCCTCGACCGTGCCGTTGCCACACTCGGCGTCGATGGTCACCTCGCTGCAGTCGGCGCTACAGTCGTCGCCGTCGACGACGTTGCCGTCGTCGCAGATTTCACCGGTCTCGACGATCTCGTTGCCGCACACCGCAGAGTTGACGCAGCCGGGCTCACAGCCGTCGCCCCCCACCTGGTTGCCGTCGTCACACTCCTCCGCGCCCTCCTTGACGCCGTCGCCGCACATCGGACCCTCGCTGGTCTCACCGGCGGTGGTCTCGGTCCCGCTGATGTCGGCGGTGGTGCCCGTCTCCGGCTCGCCGGTCGTCGGCGCGTCCGTCATGCCGCCGCTCACCGACTCGCCGCTGTCGGTCACATCGGTGGCCCCGCCCGTCTGCGAGGTCTGGGTGGTCTGGGTCGTCTGCGTGGTCTGGGTCGCGCTCCCCGAGCTCGACGCGTCGGTGTTGCCCTGGGAGTTGCTGGCGTCACCGTTGCTGTCGCTGCCGTCGTTGCTGCAGGCGACGAGCGTGGCGGCGCCAAGTCCGAGGC
This sequence comes from Nannocystis sp., assembly GCF_013812955.1. Lineage (GTDB taxonomy): Bacteria > Myxococcota_A > Polyangia > Nannocystales > Nannocystaceae > Nannocystis. The sequence continues at coordinate 6,183 of NZ_JACCSO010000193.1, forward strand.
TCAGGAGTCGAATCATGGGAAGAGTGCTTTTCATGGTAATCCTGGGAGCTCCTCGCTGGGCCGCGCGACGGCGTGGCATGGGGAGACGATGCGTGTATTACCCCATACGCGTCGCTAAAAGGACCCGATCACGGGAGACGAGACTCACGGGGGGTGGTCTGCGACCCGGTCTGCACGGGCTGCGACCCGGTCTGCCACATTGGCGGCACTGACATAGGCGCGCCGGCGAAGGGCCAGCATTCGCACGTGGCCGATGCCCGCGACGCGACGGAGGTCATCGACTCTATCGAAGGGCCGCGCGTCGGCGATCCTCCTGGCCAGCACGGGGCCTATCCCGGGCAGGCTCTCGAGCTCGAGCAGCGACGCGCGATTGACATCCACGGGTACGCCGAGTGCCTCGAGCGCGGCGCCCCGCATTCGCCCCACGTCGAGGCAAGCAGGCGCGGTATGAACGGCGTCTCCGCTGAGGACCGGCCATTCGGGCCCGCAAACTCGCGCGAGCGCCTGCACGCCGTCGTCGCCGCAATGGAGGTGACCATCGATCTCGAGGGCCGGCTCACAGACGAGGACGGGGGGCGCAGCGGGGACGCCAGCACGAAGCTGGCACATCAGACAGGACGCAATGAGTACGAACCCGAGGGCCACCAGCGCCCGTTTGACGCGGTTCACACCGCGGCCTCGATCTCGAGGTCGAGTCCGAAGCCGGCGTGCAACGCCCGCAGCGCGAGCTCGCCGTAGCGATCGTGAACGACCACCGACACCTTGATCTCCGAGGTCGAGACCATCTGGATGTTGATGTTCTCGCGGCCGAGGATCTCGAAGGCGAGCGCGGCCACCCCCGCATGGGTACGCATGCCCACACCCACGATCGAGATCTTGCAGATCTCCGGGTCGCTCAAGATCTCCATGGGGCCGGATTCGGGCAGGCCCAGCCGTCCGAGCTCGACCACGGCGTTGCGCAGGTCGCTCTCCGGGACCGTGAAGGTCACGTCGGTGCTGCCGCCCCGGCTGGCGTTCTGAATGATCATATCGACGATGATGCCGGCGCGCGCGAGCTGACCGAAGATCGCCGCGACGGTGCCGGGCACGTCCGGCACGTTGGTGAGGGTGACCTTGGCCTCGTTGCGGTCGAGGGCCACGCCGGTGACGACCGCCGACTCGAGATTGCGCTGCTCAGACATGATCCACGTCCCTTCGCTGTCGTTGAGGCTCGATCGCACGTGCACCGGCACGTTGTATTTCATGGCGAACTCGACGCTGCGGATCTGCAAGACCTTGGCGCCGAGGCTGGCGAGCTCGAGCATCTCCTCGTAGGTGATGCGCGGGATCTTGCGCGCGCGCGGCTCGATCCGCGGGTCGGTGGTGTACACGCCGTCGACGTCGGTCAAGATCTCGCAGACATCGGCCTTCAGCGCCGCGGCGAGGGCCACCGCCGAGGTGTCCGAGCCGCCGCGCCCGAGCGTGGTGATGTTGCCGTCGGGACCGACGCCCTGAAAGCCGGCGCAGACGACGACGCGCCCGCCCGCGAGCGCCTGACGCAAGCGACCGTGCTCGACGCCGGTGATGCGCGCGTTGGTGTAGATGCCATCGGTGTACATGCCGATCTGCGGGCCCACCAGCGAGATGGCCGCGCCGCCGGCGTTCTGCAGCGCCATCGCCAGCAGCGCGGCGCTGACGTTCTCGCCGGTGCACACCAGCTGATCGAGCTCGCGCTCGTGGGCCCGATCACCGGCCCGCTCGCTGGCGACGTAGGGGCTGCTGCTCGCGCGCCCGGGCTCCTGTGTGGGCCGCTCGAGGGCGGCCAGCTGGTTCGCCAGCCCGATCAATCGGTTGGTCTCCCCTGCCATCGCCGAGACGACCACGACCACGTCATGTCCGGCCCGCTGGGTCGCCAGCACCCGCGCGGCACAGCTGCGGATGCGCTCGACGCTCCCGACCGACGACCCGCCATATTTCTGCACAATCAGCATTAAAAACCGGCCCTCGCGTGGCGATGCTGTACCGCAATTGCGGTGCGCCTGTCTGCCCCGCGTGAGGTCGGCCGCCGTCGATCGATCGTTGCGCCCGGGCCGACGATCGCGCCGGCCCCTGATGCCGCCGCTGGCCCGACGCTGGAGTGGCGCTGCAGGTCGGCGTGATGCCGGGCCGCAGCGCCGTGAAGATCAGCGCTTGATCTCGATCTTCGTGGTCGGCGCGTCGCTGTCGGGGTCGAGCTGGGCCGAGGCGGCGTCTTCCTCGGCGCGGTTGATGCCGCTGGAGCCGCCGCCGCTCTTGCGCACCAGCTTGGCCTTGAGCGACTTCTGCCCGTCGACAGCGACCTCGATGGTCTCCACGTGAGGGAGAAAATTCACGGCTTTGAGCTCGAACTTGTGGGTCCCGGCGGGGAGCTCGAGCGTGAGCGGCGTCTTGCCCTTCGATACCCCGTCGACGAACACCTCGGCGCGCGAGCTGGCCTCGACCAGGAACTTGACCGGCGTGGCATCCACCGGCGGCTTGACGTCGCCGGCCGTCTCGCCGGGCTTCACGTCCCCTGTCGGCTTGACGTCGCCGGCCGTCTCGCCGGGCTTCACGTCCCCTGTCGGCTTCACGTCGCCGGCCGTCTCGCCGTGCTTCACGTCGCCGGTGTCGGCCACCGGGGTGGCGGTGTCGCCGGTCGGTGACGGGACGAGGGTCGGCGTGGTGGTCGCGGCCGGCTCGCGGCCGGTGTCGGCGGCGGGGAGCATCGCCCGGAGCGCGGCGATGCGTTCACGCGCTTCACCGTGCTCGGGGGCTGCGGCGATCACGACCTCGTAGGCGACGATGGCCTCCTGGACCTTGCCGGCCTGCTCGAGCTCGCGAGCCTTCGCCAGGCCGCGCTCGAGGGCCTCGGGCATGACCGGTACTTCGGGTACGGGCGGGTCGGCGACCGGGGTCGCCTCGGCCGCTTTGTTCGCGGTCACCGGCGTGCCCGGATTTTGGAAGTACACGTATACGAGGCCGCTGGTGAGCAGCAGGGCCAGGACACCGAGGATCCAGCTGCCGCTGCCGCTGCCGCTCGGGCTGGCCGGCGCCGGGCGCTCCTCCATGTCGGGGATGGCACGCAGGCCGCTGGCCTCGAGCGCGGCGGCGAGGGCCCGATCGTGCTGCGGGGTCGGCTCGTTGCGGGGCTGCTGGACGATCTTGTGATCGCCGGTCGGGGTGCGCGGCAGCTCGCCGGTCGGGGCGCGCACCGCCGCCGAGGTGCCCGCGATCGGCAGGCGGAACAGGGCCGCCGGCACGCTGTCGATCAGGCGCTCGACGATCTCGTTGGCGTCGCCGGGGCGGTTGTCGGGGTTCTTGGCGAGGCAGTCGTGGACGAGCTCGATCAGGCCCTCGGGGAGGTTGCTGCCGGGCGGCAACGCCTGCGTCAGCGGGATCGGCTTGTCGTTGACGTGCTTGTAGAGGACCGACATCGGGCCGGCCTGGGCGTCGCCCACGAACGGCAGCTTGCCCGAGAGCATCTGATAGAACATGACGCCGAGGGCGTAGACGTCCGTGCGGGCGTCGACGGCCTTGTTCATGATCTGCTCGGGGGCGAGATAGGCCGGGGTGCCGACCACCGGGGCATCGTCGCCGCGCGGCGGGCCCTCGAGGATCTGCGCGAGGCCGAGGTCGAGGATCTTGACGTAATTGGCCCGCCCCTGCTCCTCCACGAGCACCACGTTGGTGGGCTTGAGGTCGCGGTGGACCAACCCGCGAGCATGCGTCGCGCCCAGGCCCTTGAGGATCTGCGCGGCGATCGGGACGAATGCCTCGAGGTTCAGTCGACCGAGCGACTGCACATAGACGTCGAGCAGGTTGCCCTCGACGAACTCGCCGACCACGAACACCCGGCCGGGCTCGCGACCGAAGTCGATCACGGCGGCGATGTTGGGGTGCTCGAGGCCTCGCAGCGCCCGCGCCTGCTCCTCGAACTTGGCGACGGCGGCCGAATCGTCGGCCCAGGGCACACTCAGCAGATGCAGGACGACGCTGCGGTGTAACGTTCGATGGGTCGCGAGGAACACCCGCGCCTTGCTGCCATGGCCGAGGAACCGCTGGAGCGTGTACTGGCCGCCGATGGTCTGGCCGATCAGTGTGTCTGTCGCAGCCGCGCTGTTGGATCTGTTGGCCGGCATCATGCCCTCGTGGAACGCAGGATCCCCGGTTTGGGCCCCGCGTTGATCATCGTCCAGAACGTAGCATGGAGCCCGCCGCGAGCGCCGCTTTCAGGCAGGATGTGAATGTATAGAGCAAAAGGCGGATGCACCGCCAGATTGAGACTCGGAAGATCCCGTGGAGATCGGGCGAATCTGCCCTCCAGGCCGGTCCTGAGGGAATTCTGGCGGCCCGTGGGCCCCTGTCTGGGGGCTGCTGTCAACGCGGAGATATCACGGGCAGACGCAAACCACGGCGCGCCGGGCTGGCTTGTCTACCTGTCGTACTACCTGTCTCAAAGGCCAGGCCGAATGTCCCGAGGGCCATGTCGCTCACGACCGCGAGCGCGCCGCGGACGGCCGCCAGCGAGCGCTGAACGCGGTGCATGCGTCCGCATGAGCCGACACCGATGGCCGGCGCTAATGGCCGACGCTGGGCTCGAACAGCCAGCGGGTCGCCAGGTCGGCGGACTCGGCCCTTCGGGCGATCTCCGCGGCGACCTCGGGCATCGACTCGACGGGGTGCGGCGCACCGTCGTAGAAGAAGCGCGGCGGCGGCCCGGGCTCGAACCAGCAGTCGAGGTCGTCGACGCTGAGGATGTGGCCGCGTCGCAGACGCAGCAAGATGTTGTCGGCACCGAGGGCGTCGTCGAAGGACTCGCGCAGCTTGCCGATGCGCCGGGCCTCGGGGCTGAGGCTGTCGAGCTGGTTGTCGATCACGAACTGCAGCTGGTTCAGGCAGATGAGGCTCTCCATCTCGCCCTCGCCGCCCCAAAATCGGCCGTGAATGTACACGTACGGCGGCACCATCACGCCCGTCATGCTCGCGATCTGGAGCGCCTCTCTCGGCTGCTGGTGGAGGTTCTGGCGGCGAAATACGATCCCCTGCCCCTCGAAGCGGGCGGCGACGCGGTTGGTCGCGTCGTCCTCGGGGTAACCGAACAGCACCACCCGCTTTTGCGTGTCGCGAAAGTCGAGGGCCTGCTCGGCATCGGCCGATGCTTCGCCGGATGCGGTCGTCGATGTGGTGGCTGCGGGGGTGGCTGCAGTGGCTGCAGCCGTCGACGCGGCCGAGGGCTCGTCGGCGCCGCGGAGCAGCGGCGCGACGGTCTCCTGCACGATCCGGGGCGCGCGCTCGAGCACGGCGTCGGCGAGGCGTCGTCCGGTGTCGCGGACGGTCTCCGGCAGGTGTTTATGGGCCGCCTCCTGGGCGCGACGCAGCAGTCCCTTGAGCATGGCGGCATGCTAGCGAGGCCCGGCGCGCAGGCCAAGCGAGCGCGGACCGGGGCCGGCCGGCCTGCGCAGCGGTTTTCGCACGCGCAACGAGCGAGCTTTGGACCGCGCCCGAAACTCCGCCTGGCGCCAGATCCATGCTACAAGTGGCTCCTCGCTCGATGCTGCGGTCCTCGCTTCACTTCGCGCTGGTCGCGGCCCTGTCCTCCGCCGGCCTGACCATCCCCGCCCTGACCCCCGCCCCTGTGCACGCAGCGGGGCCTGCTGCGGTCGATGCGGACCAGCTCTACGAGGAGGGCCGCAAGGACTTCAATTCCGGCTTCTTCAAGTCGGCGATCGAGAAGTTCGAGGCGGCCCATCGCAAGTCGAAGGACCCGCTCATCCTTTACAACATCGGGCAGACCTACAAAAAGCTCTACGACGAGGAGCCGAAGGTCGAGTTCCTGAAGAAGGCCCGCGGGGCCCTGCGTGACTACGTCACGGCGATCGAGAAGGACCCGGGCCTCGGCGCCGACCCCGACGAGGTCAAGCCGGTGCTCGAGAAGATCGACGCCGAGCTCGCGCGCCTCGAGGCGGCCGAGACCCCCGAGGGGCCGGCCGCGCCGCCGGTCACCGAGGTGCCCGAGGCCCCGGTCGACCCCGGGAAGAAGCTGCGGCTCGCGGGCATCGGCATGATGGGCGGCGGCGGAGCGGTGTTCGTGCTCGGCGGGATCCTCGGCGGCGTGTTCGCGGCCAGAGGCGGGCGCCTGAGCGACAACCTCGACGGCCTCTACGCCCAGCAGACGGCGATGAATTGTCCGGCCTCGCCGATCGAGGGTGAGTCCGCGAGCTGCACGACGTTGCGCAGCGAGGTCACCACGACCCGCGCCGACGGCTTGAAGTCCAACAACCTCGCGGTGGTGTCCTTCGGCGTGGTCGGTGGCCTCGGCGCCCTGCTGTTGATCGGCGGGATCGTCAGCTACAGCCTCGGCAAGAAGCGCAGCGACGAGTGGGCGGCGAGCAAGACTGCGCGGATGCGCGTGTCGCCGACCTTCGGCGGACTGACGCTCGAGGGCCGCTTCTAGAACTTCCCGAGCTGGAAGCCGAGGGTGCCGGTCAGGCCGCCGAGCTGGCGATCGCTGGGCCCGCTCCACGCCTGCGCGACCGCCACGCGATAGCCCCCGGAGAGCACCAGGCGCAGCACCCGGGTCACCGCGAAGGTCAATCCGAGCTCGGGCTCCGCGACGAACATCGCCGCCCGATTGACGCAGCGATCGAGACGCTCGTCGTTGAGACACGCCCGACCGCCACCGATCAGCGCGCCGATGCCGAGGGTGAAAAACTTCACCCGCACCAGCGCGACGCGCAGGGTGACGCCGGCGTGCTGGGTGCGCATATTCAAGGTTCGACCGTCACTGCGGTGCACCGCGAGCGGCGTCACCAGGGCCGAGCCGGCCGCACCGATGGCGAAGCGCTCACCGAGCAGCACCCCGAAGTCGGCCCCGAGCAGGAGCCCCGGCGCGCCGCCGAAGCCGGTCAGCTTGAAGGTCGGTCCGATGTACACGCCGACCCGCGCGTCCCTGCGGACCAGCGTGCTGCCCTCGCCCCAGCTGCCGCGCCGCGCCGGCACGCCGACGCCATAACGATCACCCGCCGAGGGCCCGGCGACCTGCAGCGAGGTCGGCGCGTAAGCCGGTGCGGTGTCGGTCGGCGGGACCACGGTCGCCGGGCCCGGCGTGGTCACCATCGGCGTCACGGCGGACGGGCTCGGCGGGCTCACCAGCGGACCCGCGGGCGCCGGGCCCGGTGCGCTCACCGAGGGCGCCGTGGTCTGCAGGGGCGGCGACGAGGACATCGGCGGCAGCGACGAGCTGTCCGAGCTGCGGTGCGGAGAGGGCGGCCCCTGGACGGCCGCATGGGCCGCACTCGACGCGAGCAGAACGCCCGGGACCAGGGCGAGGAGTGAGACACGTCGAGAAGAGCGCATGTGAGCCCGCCGAGGCTGCATGCTCGCAGGTGGCAGGGTCGAACGCAACGGATCGGACGAGCTTGCCGGAGATGCTGCGCATCTGCGAAGATGAGCGCGGATGTCGCAGCGATCGCTTTTGCTCGCCCTGGCCGCCTCGTCGGCGCTCGCGTGTGGACCGGAGCCCGCCGGTTCGGTGGAGCTCCAACAGACGGTCGCGGAGCTCGTCGATCTCGGTCGCGCGATGGCGCTGGAGCAGTCCGCGGTGGCGCTGTGCAGCGGCCTCGATCCCGCGGCCACGCCGGAGGAGCTCGCCACCCGCCTGTTCGCCGATCTGAGCGTGGACATCCCCTGCGCCTCGCTGTCGAGCCTCGGTGCCACCGAGCTACGGGTCGACTTCGGGGCCGTCGGTGGCAACTGTAATCCGGGGGAGCCGGCGCTCGCCGGCGCCGTGCGGATCACGTTCAGCGCCCCGAGTCCCGGCCAGCGCGTGGCCACCCTGTCACACCTGGATCTCGAGCGCGACGGCTCGACGCTGGCGGGCACCACCCTGCTCACCTGGGGACCCGAGGACACGCTGCGGATCACCAGCGAGCTGCGCCTCGCCAGCAGCTCGGAGCGCCAGCTCGAGATCCAGGCCGACCGGGTCCAGAGCGACGACGAGGGCGAGCTGCGCCTCGACGGCTGGCACCGCTGGCAGACCTTGATGGGCCGCTGGGCGATGGAGCTCGGCGGCTGGACGCTGCGCCCGGGCGAGCTGCTGCCGGTCGACGGCGTCGCCAGCATCGACACGCCCTTCGAGCACGACATCTACGTCGACTTCATCGGCGAGGCGCTCGGAGGTGTGGCCGTGCGGGTCAACGGCGGCCGTAAGGACCGCGTGTTCGTGGTCGATGCCAGCGGTGAGGTCGTCGAGCTCGCCGAGCCCTGAGCAGGTCGACCTCGCTGAGCCCGGCGAGCGCCGGATGCTCAAGGTCCGGCGTAGGCGTCGCTGAATTCGGCGATCGTCGACATCAGGCCGCGCGGGACGTCGACACCGTCGCGCGACATCTCCCGCAGGGTCCGCTCGTAGTCCTCGAGGCCGGTGCCGGGGATGCGGGTGATGCGGTCGAGGGCGCCGCGCAGCTGCTCGATGGTGTCGTCGGCCATCAGCCAGCCGTGCACGGCGTGCAGGCGAAATACGCGGTCGAGCCACACGCCGGACGAGGACTTGGCGGCGAGGGCGATCAGGCACTGGATGCACGAGCGGGCGGTCGGGTGGTCGCCGGGCACGTTGGCGCCCATCAGCTGGTTGGTCAGCGCGAGCGCGTAGCGCTCGGCTTCCTTCAGCTTGCCCATGTTCAGGCTCTTCTGGACCAGCTGGCTGATCAGCTGCGGGAACTGGGTCTCCTCGTGCGGGCCGATGGTCTTGCGCAGGCTGTCCATCGGATCGTCGACCGGCGCGAGGCTGCCATCGCTGATGATCGCGATCACCTCGCGGCCGATGCGGAGGTTGTCGCCGTGGTTCATCGGCGTCTTGATCCGCCCCTGGAGCTTTTGCCCGTTCAGGAAGGTGCCGTTGCTGCTGTCGAGGTCCTCGACCGCCATGTCGCGCTCGGTGACATGCAGGCGGGAGTGGTAGCGAGAGGTCAGGTCGTCATCAAGAGTCAGCCAGCAGTCACTCATCCGGCCCACGAGGTGGGAGCCCGTGGGCAAGGCGAGGGTTCGACCGCCGAATTTGATCTTGAACTGCGGCACCGCGGGAAAATGGTACCGCAAGATGCCTGCACCCCCCAAGTAGCGGCCAATCTCGGCGAGGTGGCGCCGGACCTCGGGCCGGACCCGCAGATCTCCCGGTCAGTGGACCTGGAATTTCACGTCGGGATTGACCTGGCCTCCGGCCAGTCCCACGCGCACGACCTGGCCGCGCACGCCGCTGGTGCCGCCTCCCCCGCTGGTATCGACGATGAACACGGTCGCGGGCTCGGGCGCGTTAATGATCCGCGTCGGACCGACCAGGGAGATGCTGCTGTTCACGACCCCGACGTTGTAGGGGACGTACCCCTGCTCCGTGCCGAACGCCTCGCGGTAGTTGCGGGGGATGCGAGAGCGGCGAAATTCCGCGAACTGGGTGCCCCAATCCTGTTCGGTGCCGGGCACCGTGCCGAGCAGGTCCTTGAGCGAGGTCAGGTCGAGGACCAGGCTCATCATCGGGTTGCTGAAGCGCAGGGCCGGCACCGGGTTGCCGTCGCCGTAATCGAAGCGGTGGAACAGGCCGTCGGGCGCGTCCTCCTGGAGGCTCCTGGGGCGCTTCACGTCGATCATGCAGGGGTTCGGGGTCCCGGGACCCGGGCGCTCGGTGCCCGGCGGGCACGAGGGGATCGGCCAGGCGGTGTTGTTGCGGGTGTCGGCCTCGTCGGAGCCCAGGCGGATGCGACTGGTCAGCAGGTTCGAGACCTCCGGATCCTCGTAGCACTCGCCGTCGGCCGCGGCGCGGACCTTCTGGCTGAGGAACTCGTAAACGCCTTGTCCTTGCAGCACGAAGCTGTTGCGCGCGTGCACGGTGTACTGGAACAGCTCGCGCAGGCAGGTCGGACCCGGCAGACGGCGGAGGATGCAGTCCTCCTGCTCGGGGTCGCAGATGCGGCGGCACAGGCCGTCGACGCACATCGGGAAGTCCTCGAGCCCGGGCTTGCTCTTGGCGGAGGCGATGCAGTCGTTGTGGGTCTCGCAGCCGGTCTCCGGCTGCTCCTCGGCGCAGCTGAGCCGCGCCTCGCACTCGTAGGGGTTGATGGACGGCACATCACCGTCGGCGTTGATGACGTCGCGGACATGGCTGCCGCTGCACAGGTCGGCCGGCGTGACGCTCATGTCGCCGCCGCCGTCGCTGATCTCGAGGTCGCTGTACATCAGGTACGAGGTCAACGGCTTGTCCATCGCCTGCAGCCACAGCTCGCTTTGAAAGGCGCGGGTGATCAAGAACTCGCGGATGGGGGTCGGCGCGCCGCAGGGGTCGTAGAGCAGGTCCGAGCAGACCTCGCGCAGGTAGTCCTGCTGACCGTACGCCGACTGAGACACGCAGATCCCGGTGCTCTCCTTGGCAGCACGCGAGTCGCGCAGGCAGTACTGGCCGACCCCGCAGGCGGCATCGTTGTTGCAGCCGAAGATCAGCAGCTTGTCGCCGCCGAGCACGCCGGCGTCACAGAAGCGGGCGGCGGTGTCGACGATGCGGGTGTCGCCCGGCTCGCTGCTGAGGCAGGTGCCGCCCTCCCAGCCGGGCTTGTTGCACACGAGCTGGCCGTTGCGGCTTCCGGCGCCGGGGACCTCGCCCTCCCAGGCCAGATTCCAGGTGCCGCCGCCCCAGCTGAGGTAGTCGCGGACGACCGCGCGCACGACTTCCTTCTTGTAGAGGCCGGTGGCACCGGTCTCACCGGCGTCGGGGTTGCCGAGCTTGTCGGCGTTCTCGACGTGCGGCGACAGCAGCGGGTTGGTGCCGACCCGGCACCTGCCGGCCTTGGTGACGGGGTCGTCGATGACGCAGACCGCGGTCTTGTTCTTGGTCTGCGCCTGGCACGCGAGGTCGTCGGAGTCGTCGGCCTTGAGCTCGCAGGGCGGCCGGAATTCGGCGTAGGCGAGGTCGATGCGGCGCAGCGAGGGCGCGAGCACGTGGATCGCGTCGGCCTCCTCGTTCTCGCCCGGCAGCAGGCGCGAGGGCTCGGCGTCGGTCATCCTCGGCAGCGCGAGCGGGTCAACCGTGGTCAGCGTGGGGTCGAGCTGCGGCCACAACATGTGCGGCTGGATGTTGGCGTCGAAGATGCCGAGCGGGTCGATGGACTTCGAGACCGTCGGCGTGCGCGACACGTTGCCCTTGGCGTCGGTGTAAAACTGGTCGAAGGTCGCGAACACCAGCCGACCGAAGCTGGTCGTACCGACGCCGGTGACGCCGCGCTTGCCGAATGGCGACGACGACGCCGAGGCGTCCTCTTGCAGCTCTGCCGCGACCAGCGACTTCTGGAAGGTCCAGTCGGTGATGATCGAGCTGTTCGGGGTGCGGATGCCGGGGCCGCGGGCGAAGGGGCGCCGGTCGGGCGGGTCCTCGCCCGGGAACTCGGCAGGATGACAGACGCGGTCGAGCACGGCGGTCGGGTCGACCTGGGTGTCACACTCGCGGCCGAGCTCGGTGCGATTGAGGTCGAACTCGCGGCGCACGACCCGGGTCGAGCCGTCGCCGGCGACGATGTAAAGGAACTGGTGGTACGGCTCCGAGCCGTCGAGCGGCAGCAGCATCGCGGGTGTCGGGCGGATCGCCCCGATGCCGCTGGCGTCCTGCAGCTCGAGCTCGAGCGGGTCGTCGGTCCAGCGCGAGCCGTCGAAGCGCAGCTCGTACAGCATGTCGGCCCCGAGGCCGCCGACGTACAGCGAGTGGTCGACGACCTGGCGGTCGGCCTCGTCGAAGCGCGTGTCGTCGTCGGGATCGTCGGGCGGCGAGACCAGAGCCATCGCCGTCGGATACATGCCGTCGACCGCGCCCGCGGGCGCGTTGGCGAGCGCGCCGGGGTCGTCGGCGAACAGCTCCGGACAATCGACGGGGCAGCTCGGGTCGACGCCGGTATCGACGACGGTGATGTTACCGAGGTCATCGCGCACGAACTGGCGGCTCTGCAGGATCCGGGAGGTGCGCAGGTCGACCTCGGCCACCAGCTGGCACGACGGGAAGGTGACATAGACGCTGCCGGGGCGGTCGGGATCGCAGCCGAGCACCGGGGCGTTGCCGGGCTCGTCGCCGGCCTCGTCGCCAGCGCCGGTCTCGTCGCCCGCGCCGGTCTCGCCGGGCGAGTCGTCGAACTGGATGCTGTTGCTGAGCTCGGCGGGGATGCCGAGCACCTGGCCCGGGCGGGCGCCGAGCGGGGTGCCGTCGCCGCGGGTCGGGGTGATCGTATTGACCAGCGCGCTCGGGTCCTCGACCGGGATGTCGTCGAAGGCGTAGGCCGCGAGGCCGGTGACGTCGAACAGGCTGAGATCGCAGCTACCGAGGTTGGCCGACACCGCCGAGCAGGCGTCCGGGCTGCCGCGCGTCAGGGTCATGCTCGTGGGGACCTTACCGGCGGGGATCAGCTGGGCGCCCGGGGTCGACGGGTCCATGTCGATGACCGCGTTCGCGCACTTGCTGAACAGCGCGACGTCGTCGCGCTCGCTGTTGGCGACGAAGCCGATCAGGCGGGTGTCGTCGCAGGTCGCTGCCTGGCAGATCTCGAGCGAGGTCGGCGACAGCACGCCGGTGTCGCTGTCACGCACGATGCACGCGAGCACCATGTCGGTCGGGCGATCGAGGACGCGGTTGGGGACGATGACGCTCTGGCGGTTGTTGCAGCCGGCCAACGTCGCCACAACGGTCAAGCCGAGGATGGCCAGCCCACGCGCTGCGCTTCGGCGCTTTCGCATGATCCGGATGGTCGGCATGATCCGGATCGTCGGCATGATCCGGATCGTCGGCAAATCGGGCTTTGAACGGCAGGGCACGGGAGCTTTGAGTTTCGGCTTCTAGTTGCGGTAGGGCACTTGCAAGCCGATGCGGGCGATCTCCGAGAAGCGGGTCGGACGCAGGCGGCTGATGTCGACGAGGCTGATCGTCTTGTCGAGGCTGTTGGCGACGTAGAGGTACTGGCGGGCCTGATCGAGGGTGATCGCGTGGGGGCCGGTCCCGAGCACGATGTTGGCGACCACGCGCACGCCGCTGAGATCGACGATGAACAGCTCCGCGGGCTTGTAGCAGGAGATCGCCGCGTACTCGTTGGCTTCGTCGGAGAACAGGGTCATCGCGGTCGGCTGGGCGCAGAGCTCGACCAGGCCGGCCTCGTAGTCGCGGGTCAGGCCGCGGCTGTCGAGGCTGGTGTCGACGTAGGCGAGGCCGCCCGGGTTGGTCTGGACCGCGAACAGGCGGTTGCCATCCTTCGAGAAGGCGATGTCGCCGAGCAGCGCGGCCGTGTTGGTGAGGCCGAGGTCGAAGGCGGCCGCGCGCAGCAGGCCGGCCGCGAACACCCGCGGGTCGCAGGGGAAGGCGCCGGCGGTCGAGAATTCGATCGGGTCGACGCCGTTGTACTCGTCGGCGGTCAGGTTCGCGGTGCTGAGGCAGCGCTGGTAGAGCTCGCCGTTTTCGACCGCCTGGTTCCACTCGTCGAAGTTGGCGCGCAGCCGCTCGAGGCGGGCGAGCTGGTCCGCCAGGGCCTTGCGTTCAGCGTCGCTCTGGGCGGCGTCCAGGGCGGCCTCGGTCGTGGCGATCTGCTGATCGAGGTTGGCCTTGACCATCGCCAGATAGCCCTCGTCGAAGTAGCCGGTCTGCGGCTCGTTCTCGGCGATGAACATGCGGACCACGAGCAGGTTGGTGCGCCAGCCCGCGTAGATCAGCGGGCGCCCGCACTCGACCGTGTCGCCGTTGGCATCCGTGGTCAGTGACAGCGCCGGCACGTTGTCGGTGCCCGGGAAGCACGGCCGCCGCGCGAGGCCCCAGCCGCCACCCAGAGCGCCGTTGCTCTGGAACACCGAGGGTACGTCGACGATCGCCGCCTTGCCGTCCTTGCAGACCACGTCGTCCCCGGCGCCCTTGCAGCGGGCGGTGCCCGCCTTGTCCGCGCCGGCCGGGACGTACTGGCCATCGAGGTCGATCAGCGTCACCGTCGGGGTGGTCGCGTGCGTGACCAGCACCAGCGGGTCGCCGGGGGTCGCCAGGATGTTGGCCGGCTCGCTGGAGATGCGCACCCCGCCAGGGTCGTTGCGCTTGTACTTGAGGAGGCCGGCCTGCGAGCAGCGGCGCTCGTCGTAGAGCCCCGAGTCCGGGCCCTGCCCGCACTCCAGATGCGGCAAGCCGTCGTCGCCCTCTTCGACCTGCAGCATCGTGATGCTCGGGTCGCCGCGGACCGCGACCAGCAGCCGCGCGTCGCGCTCCGGGTCCTCCGGATCGCGGGCCCAGCCGCGCAGCGCGGTGCCGAAGTTGCCGATGTGCACCGCTGCGTCCTCCTCGAGGAAGTAGGTGTCCTCGCACTCGATCACCTGCGGCTTGAGGGCATTGCGCCGACAGGGCTGCTTCACGCTCAGCGTGGCCCCGACATCCCCGACGACCGGCCAGCGCGACCAGTCGTCGGCGGCGTCGGCCGGCGCCGACGACGGCGGTTCGAGCCCCGGCGGCTGACCCGGCTTGCAGCTCTCCGCGTCACCCGCGAAGCAGGCCTCCGGGTCGCGCATCCAGGCCGCGAAGAAGCCCTCGAGGTCGACGGGGATGATCGTCCCGGCGTTGAAGGAGAGGTCGCTGTTGGCGTTCAGCGCGAAGCCCCAGCGCGCCGGCGTGTCCGGCATGACCCGCGGATCGAGGGCCAGACCAGCCGGGAAGAACAGACCCTTGTCGACCGGGGAGCGCCCGCGGTTACGGTCCTGACAGCCGACCAGCCCGACCAGACCGGTTGTGAACAGGGCGGCATGAAGAAGCATGCGAAGCATGCGAAGCATGCGCGGCATGCCCCCAGGGCGCTTGCCCTCGATGTAGTGGGCTCGCCGGCGTGGCCCGGCCATGTCTCGCGGACGCGACATCCGGCGCGAAGCTAACACACACCCCCGCCCCCGCGCACGCAATGGCTCACTGCGCCTCGCTTTCGCCGGGTTCCTGCCCGGTTTCGGGGCTCGCAGAGGCCGGCCGGGCCAGCGCCGCAAAGAAACTCAGCGATTGCAATGGCCGCCGCAAGTGGGCCTTGAGAGCCGACTGCGTCAGATCTCGGAGCGCCCGCCGCTCCGCGACCGGGGCCTCCTCCAGCGGCGCTGGATCCTCGCCCTGAACCAGCTGCTGCGCCGCCGCGAGCACCGCCACCGGCAGTCGCGGCGCCCCACGCCCGTGCGTCAGGCACAGCACGCCGCCCCGCACGGCGTCGAAGGCGACCGTGTCACCCGGCCCCGGCGCGACTGGCTCGCCGCAGGCGCAGCAGTCGACGAGCGCCGGCAACAGACCCAGACCGGTCAGCAGCGCCAGCTCGTAGCGACGCAGCTGCCCGGGCCGCGGGGTCCCGCCGATCACCGCCTCGAGCGCGGTGCACAGCGCCGCGAACACCAGCGGGTCGGGGTGGCGGCCGAGCACCAGCTCATCGGTGAGCTCGCACAAATAGGCGACATACGCGAAGCGGTCGAGGTCGCGACCGACCGGGGAGTGATGGGCGGTCGCCTCGAAGCGCTCGAGCCGGGCGAGCGTGCCGCGACCGCGGGTGATCGTCGCCAGGCCGCGCAGCCCCGAGGGCAGGCCGCCGGGGAAGCGCCGCTTCGAGTTGCGCGCCCCCCGAGCAGCGGCCTCGACCTTGCCGCCCGGTGTGAGCAGCACGACCAGCAGATCCGACTCGCCGAGCGGCCGCGTGCGCAGCACGATCGCGGGGCCCGTCTCGGCGGCGCTGTGGATCGTCATGGCGGCAGGGCGGTGACGGACAGCAACACCGTCGCCAGCCAGAAGTAGAGCAGCAGGCCGAGGATGTCGACCGCGGTGGTCACGAACGGCCCGGTGGCGATCGCAGGATCGATGTTGAGGCGGTGCATGATCAGGGGCACGAAGGTCCCGACCGCCGCGGCGATCACCATGCTGCCCATCGTCCCGAGCGTGATCGTCAACCCGAGGCCCAGGGGATCACCCCCCGTTGTCCCGAGCAGCGGCGACACCAGGGCGATAGCGATCCCATAGATCATGCCCAGGCTCGCGCCCAACGCGACCTCACGGAGCACGAGGCGGCCGATGCGCGTGGTCTCGACATAACCGACCGCGAGCCCGCGCACGACGATCGTCGAGCTCTGGGTGCCGACGTTGCCGCCCATGCCCGCGACCACCGGCATGAACAGCGCGAGCGCGGGCATCGAGCGCAGCGCGTCCTCGTAGCCCTGCAGCGAGCTCGCCACCAGCAAGCCGCCGAACGCCGCGGCCCCGAGCCAAGGCACGCGCGCGCGAAAGCTCGCCCCGAACTCGCGCGCGTCGATCAGCATGTCGCCGGCGCCGGCCATGCGCAGGATGTCCTCGGTCGCCTCCTCGCGCAGCACGTCGACGATGTCGTCGATCGTCACGACCCCGAGCAGGCGCCGCTGGTCGTCGACCACCGGGATCGCCACCAGGTCGTAGCGGCTCGCGCACTCGGCCACCTTCTCCTGGTCGGTGTCGGCCGTGACCGTGACCAGCTCGGTCGCCATCACCGAGTGGATCGGCTGGTCGGGCTTGCTCAGCACCAGATCGCGCAGGCCGATCACCCCGACCAGACGGTCGTGCTCGTCGACCACGTAGACGTACTGGACGTGCTGCGGCAGCTCCTCCGCGGTCTGGATCAAACGGGTCGCCTCCGCGATCGTCACGTCCTGGTGGACCGCGAAGAAGCTCGGCGACATGATGCCGCCCGCCGAGTGCTCCGGATAAGCCAGCAGCTCCTCGAGCGCGTGGGCGTCCGCGGCGTCGAAGCGCGCCAGGATCTGGCGCAGCTTGTCCTCGTCGATGCGCCCGAGGATGTCGGCGGCGTCATCGCTCTCGAGGTTGTCGAGCAGCCCCGCCGCCTCTTGTGGCGCGAGGCGCTCGATGATCTTCGCCGCGACCTCGTAGCGCATGTGCGAGAGCACCTGCGGGCGCCGTTCGCCCGGCAGGTGCTGGAGCACCGCGTCCTGCTCGGCGGCCTCGAGGTTGTCGAGCTGGGCGGCGAGCTGGACGTCGTCGTAACGAGGCAGCGCCCGGACCAGGCGACGCATGTCCCCGCTCTGAACGAGCTTCGCCAGGTCCGCGGAGGGGTTTAGCGCCAGAAGCATGGTCGATCCGGCTCACCTATAGCGCCAAAGCACCCGCCCGCGCCCTCCTTAAACAGAAGAAGTGGCGGAGACCGAGCGGGAGAGCCGGTACGACTCAGGAGTTCGGGAGGATCGGGCCGCGACCGCCAGCCATCACAAAAGCCGTCACCACGATCACGGCGACCATAAGCGCTACCGCGATCCACATGAGCAACCGTGAATTGGAGGCGCCGCTCATCAAGCGCGACAGCAACGGAGTAAGGCTGTCGAAACGAAAGATAGAGGGCTGCGTGGTCACCGCGAGGGCGTCCCCGGTGACAGCGTGCATGGCGGCGGATGGGCCGCGCGAGCCGGCCGGACGCGGCGGGGTGTCCTGGCCTCGGGTGGCGGAGGCCGCGGCATGGCGGCCGAGCAGCTGGGGCGACTGCCGCTCGCGGCGGCCGCCGGACTTCATCTGCTGCAGGGCCCGTTCACGCTCGTGGAGCAACGACAGCACCGGCTCGGCGTCGATGCCGAGGGACCGGGCACAACAGCGGAAGAAACCCTTCACGAACACCGGCCCGGGCAGCGCTGCGAAGTTATCTTCCTCCAGGGCATCGATGCTCGAGCGCGGGATCTTGGTATCGATCGCCAGCTGCTCGACGCTCATGCCGCGCCGCTGCCGCTGGTCCCGAATGTAACGGCCCGGCGACGGCGGACCCTCGTGCGGATCGGCAGCCTCGCCCTGCTGTGGCGCGCTCACAATCCGAAGTCGTCCCGTGGGAACTCGCATGCGCGCACATTCTGAGATCAAGCTCCCGCCCACGGCAACCCCTCCGGGCAAGTCTTTGCACGGTGATCGCCGTCCTCGATCCACTGCGTGTTTTCGCACAAACGGGCCCCGAAGCGCCGCGAGCCCATCAATTCCGGCGTTTGACGGCTTTCGCGCGCCGCGCAGGCCAAACGCGGAAGTCTGCCTCCCATCACTCGCCAGCCCCCGATGACCCCATTCGACCCCTCCGGGGATCACCTCATCCGCACCCGGGCATCTCGGTCCGCAGGCCCCGCCCCCATCAATTCGCCCTTCGCCTCGCTCCTTCTTGAGTGAAAGCACCGTCTCGCCGCCGCTGCAAATTTTCGCCGCGATGGCAGGCGCCGGCACGGCATGATCACAATGTCGTGATGCCAAAGGCGAGGCCGTGACCTCGGCCACGGCGCCGGATCGCCCGCGCGCGCGCGCGTAATGCGATTGAAGCCGCGAGCGACCTCGCAACCCCGGCGAGGCGCCGACGCTCGCCGCAGGAACATTGGCCCGGCTGGTCGCCTCTCGCAGCGCTGGTATCATCGTTTCCGTGGAACTCGTTGCCCTCGCCGCCCTCGTGCACGCCCTGCCGGAAGGCTTCAATGAGGCGAGCTGGCTCGGCCAGATGCTCGCGCAGCACTGGAGCCTTCACGTGCCCCCCGGTGAAGCGGGCGCCGGCCGCGTCCGGGCCTGGAGCGTCGGCGGCGTGCTGGACAACGAGACTCTGGTCCAGGCCCGTCCCGTCGTCCGTGATCCGCGGGCCGACTTCCTGGCCGATCTGCTGCGCGCGCCGACCCAGACGACGCTCGCCGCTTACGCCGCCCTGCCGCCGCCCGCGCCGGGTGTGGCCGTTCATCCTGACAGTGAGAGTCCGCCGCCGCTGGCGATGACCCGCTTCCAGCGCTGGATCGGCGTGCACGCCGAGACCCAGCTGCTCGGCGGCCGCGACGACGACGACACCGAGACCACCCGGGCCCGCCTGCGCGGCGCGCTCCCCGAATTCCTGGTTCGCAGCGGCGGCGGCCAGACCGGCGAACGCGAGCTCGTCGTCCTCACCTTCCTCGCCGAGCTCCACGCCGCGGGTGAGCTCGGCAAGGCCTACGCGCCCCCCGCCACCATCCGCAAGGCCCTGCACGCCCTCGACGAGCGCCTCGGCCACCCCGCCCGCTTCAACCTCATGGTCAGCGACGGCCGCACCGTCGGGGTGCTGCACCGCGGCGGCCAGCTCGTCAGCCTCACCCCACCACCGCCGCCGCGGCCCGCTCGCGCCATCTCCCAGCCGCATCAACGGCCGACCGCCAGCCTCCTCCTCTTCGACCCGAACCCCGCCGCCGCCAGCGAGACCGCCGTCCCCGACGGCGTGTTCACGGTCCACGTCCGTCAGCCCGGCGTGCACGAGCGCGACTGAGCCGCTGGTTTCGAGACGTTCCTCGCGGGCGCGGGTATAACCCCGTTTGAGCCCATGGCAGTTCACGTCCTTCACCACGGCTGGTGCTTCGACGGCGCCGCCTCCTCGGCCCTGTTCGCGGCGTTCTTTCGCCGGCGCCTCGGGGCCCGGCAGGTGTTTCGCTTCATCCCCAAGGACCACCGCCCCGGCGACCCTTACGAACCCGAGGACTTCATCGGCGCCGACCCGGCCGTCGGCCTCGACTTCCGCTACAGCCAGCATCCGGCGATGACCTGGTACTTCGACCACCACGCCAGCGCCTTCCAGCTGCCTGGTGACCGCGCGCACTTCCTCGCCGATGCCAGCGGACAGAAGTTCCACGACGGCGGCGCGGCCAGCTGCGCCGGCTTCATCGCCCGCACCGTGCGCCAGCGCTTCGACTGCGACCTCTCGGCCCACGCCGACCTGATCGCCTGGGCCGAGCGCATCGACGCCGCCGACTTCCCGAGCCCGTCGATGCCGGTGCTGCTGGTCGAACCGGCCCTGCAGCTGATGACCTTCGTCGAGAGCAACCAGGACCGTGAGCTCACCGGCGTCTTCATCGAGGACCTCGCCCGCCGCCCGCTCGCCGCCCACGCCGCGGCCGACTACGTCCAGCAGATCGTCGCCCCGCGCCGGGCCCAGAACCAGGCCGACCTGGCCCTGATCGAGGGCCGCGCGGTCGTCCACGACGGCGTGCTCGCCTACGACCTGCTCGACCAGCCGGTCCGCGCCTACAACAAGTTCATCCCTTATTACCACCACCCCGCGATCCGCTACGTCGTCGCCCTCACCCGCGGCCAGGACCGCCGCATCAAGCTCACCGCCGGCTACAACCCCTGGCTGCCCCGCACCGCGCGCGAGCACAGCATGGCCGATCTGCTCGAGCCCTTCGGCGGCGGCGGACACCCGTACGTCGGCGGCTGCAGCTTCGACCCCGACGGAGAGGACCACGCCCTCTCCGTCCAGCGCTCCCTCGTCGACGTCCTGCGCGGCGCGACGGCCCCGGCCCTCAGCCCAGCCCCATGAGCCGCCCCGACCGCCTGTCCCCGAGGACAGCCCATCCACATCCGCAGCGAGAGGACCTCGCCGCGACCCTCGTGCAGCTGCGGACCCGCGTCGACGCCCACTTCGACCAGGCCCTCGCCCGCAGCCCGGCCGGCTTCCAGTGCGCCGCCGGCTGCGACGCATGCTGCCACGTCCGGATCGGCGTCTTCGCCGTCGAGGCCGCCCCGATCCGCGAGGCCCTCGCCCGCCTCGAAACCACCGACCCAACCCTACGGAGCCGCGTGTGCGCCCAGGCCGACGACCCGCAGCATCAGGACCGCTGCGCCCTGCTCGTCGACGGCCGCTGCGCCGTCTACGCCGACCGCCCGCTGATCTGCCGCTCGCACGGCCTGCCGATCGCCGTCCCCGATCCCACCGATACGTCCGGACAACTTCGCCTCGACCACTGTCCCCTCAACTTTCAATCCGAGCCCCCACCCCGCGCGAGCATCCTCCGGCTCGATGCCGTCAATCAGCCCCTCGCCGTGCTCGCCAGCCTCTGGTCGCAAGCACAGCCCGCGGACAGATCTCCCGATTCCGACCAACGCATCGACCTCGCCGACCTCGCCCGCGCCCCGGCCGACCCCCCACTGCCCGAATAATGACCTGGGCGCGCCCTTTGCCGACCTTTCGACCCGTCACTCCCCTCGCAAATACCCGTTGACGCCGGCGCGCGATGACAGTACAAACCGACCACCTGCTGCGGGGTGGAGCAGCCAGGTAGCTCGCCGGGCTCATAACCCGGAGGTCATAGGTTCAAATCCTGTCCCCGCTACTAATACCCTCGCCGTGGCTCCTGGCCGCGGCGGGGGTTTTCTTTTTGGAAGACTCGTCTGTCAGACTCCTGGCTTAGAATCTTATTGTGGACGCCGAAGACTTCCAGCGAAGAGTTACGGGAACCTTAGAGCGGCACGGGATGGATCTCTCG
>NZ_JACCSO010000243.1 GCF_013812955.1 Nannocystis sp.
CTGCCAGCGAGGCCGTGGGGAAGCGGCGCCACACCTGCAGGTCCTGCTGCGCGACCGCGACCGCGAGCTGGCGGGTGAGCGCGAGGATCAGCGCCCACGCGTGCTCGCACATGGTCGCCTCGTGCACGCCCGTCACCCGCATCAGCTGGGCCCCCGCGGGCAGCTCGGGCAGTAGGGTGTCGACGCCAGCGCCGAGCGCATGCACCCAGCGCAGCCGCCCCGCGAGCGCCGCCGTGCCCGCCGGCAAGGACCCCGCGATCAGCAGCTCGGCCTCCGGCAGACCGGCGCGCGCGCTGGCCTCGTCGGTCCACACGACGCAGCGCCGGCCCGGCAGCGCGTCGATCAGCGAGGCCGCGGCTTCGCGGCTCGGCGCGAGGATGTACACGCACTCGTCCGGCATGACCCGCAGGGTAGCGCGAAGTCGCGTCGCGGCGGCGTGCATCGGGATATGCTCGCGCGGTGCCGCTGCCACGCCGCCCCGCGCTCGGCCTCCTCGGCGTGACCGCGCCGGAGGGCGGCGTGACCGTGACGGCGCTGCGGCCCGGCTCCGCCGCGGCGGCCCAGCTCCAGCCGGGCGACCGACTGCTCGCGCTCGCCGACCAACCACTGCACGACCCGCGCTCGCTCGCGACCATCTTGCGATCGCAGCGCGCCGGCGACCGCGTGACGCTGCGGCTGCTGCGCGACGGCCACCCGCGCACGGTCGACCTGGCCCTCGATGCCCTGCCCGGGGAGACCTATCCCTTCGCACATGTCCTTTACGACAGCCTCGATTCCACGGGCGCGCGCCTGCGCAGCATCACCGTTTGCCCGCAGGGTCCCGGTCCGCACCCTGTCGTGTTGCTGCTGCCCGGGCTGACGTGTACCAGCGTCGACTTCGTCGTCATGCCCGGGCACCCGCTGCGCCCGCTGGTCACGGCCCTGGCCGCGGCCGGTGTGGCGACCCTGCGGGTCGAACGACCTGGCCTCGGGGACAGCGAGGGCGGGCCCTGCGAGGCGCTCGGCTGGTGGGACGAGGTCGCGCTGCATCGCGCCGGTCTGGCCGCGCTCGCTGGCGCCGGCTGGGTGGACCACCGGGCCATCGGCCTGTTCGGCCACAGCATCGGCGGCATGCTGGCCCCGCTGGTCGCCCGCGCGATGCCGGTGCGGCGAATCGCCATCTACGGCAGCTGCGCCCTGCCGTGGTCGCTGTGCATGCAACGAGCGGCGCAGCGCCAGGCGGTGCAGCACGGTCGGTCGCTCGCGCACGTGCTGGACCGCATGTCCACCGGCCGGGTCGATCGCTTCAGCGAGGAGCTCGAGGCGGCCGAGCTCACCGAGGCCTGGTCCGCGCTGGCGACCGACGTGCTGGTCGCCGCCGGCGGCCAGGACGTCGCGGTCGACCCGGCCGATGCGCGCGCGCTCGCGGAGCTGCTCGCCCAGCGCCCGGCCGGCGCCACGCAGCACCTCGAGCGCCCGGACCTCGACCACACGATGTTGCGTCCCGATGGCGCCGCTTGCGACGAGCTCACCGCGGCGTTCGCCCGCTTCTTTCGCGGCCGGTGACGGCGTTGCGACTTTCACACCGCGCTGTTACGGTTTTCCAGATGCGTCTATCCGATGTCCGCCGGCGCCTGCCCGTGCTCAACGAGCCGCTGCCGCCGGACAGGACCCGCAAGGTCCTCCCGCTGGCCGCGGGCGAGGCCCCACTGCCGCGCCACGCGGTCTGGGAATTCACCCTCGCCTGCGATCAGCGCTGCCTCTGCTGCGGGCCGCGTGCCGGGGTCGCCCGCGCGAACGAGCTGACCACCGAGGAGTGCCTGCGGCTGGTCGACGAGCTCGCCGAGCTCGGCGTCGGCGAGGTCACCTTGATCGGCGGCGAGGCCTACCTCCGCCCGGACTTCCTGCTGGTGATCCGGGCGATCCGGGAGCGCGGGATGACCTCGACGCTGACCACCGGCGGCTACGGGATGACGCGCGAGCGCGCGGAGGCGATGGTCCTGGCGGGGGTCCAGAGCGTCTCGGTGTCGATCGACGGGCTCGAGGCCCACCACGATCGCCTGCGCGGCCGCGAGGGCAGCTGGCAGCGCGCGCTGCTGGCCCTGCGCCTGCTGCGGGAGGCGGGCTCGAAGATCTCGGTCAACACCCAGATCAACCAGCTCACCTGGCAGGACCTGCCGGAGCTGCTCGAGCGGGTCGCGCTCGAGGGCATCCACGCCTGGCAGGTGCAGGTGACCGTGGCCCACGGCGGCGCCGCCGATCACCACGAGCTGCTGCTCCAGCCCTACATGTACCTCGAGCTGTTCCCGATCCTCGAGCGGATCGCCGATCGCTGTGACGCCCTCGGGATCACCATCACACCGGCCAACAGCCTCGGCTACTTCGGACCCTACGACTACAAGCTTCGCCGTCGCCAGAGCCGCCAGGGCCACTACCTCGGCTGCCAGGCGGGGATCGCCGGCGTGGCGATCGAGAGCGACGGGGCGATCAAGAATTGCCCGAGCCTCGGCGGCCGCAACAACATCGGCGGCGCCTGGCGCGAGCACGGACTGCGCGCGATCTGGGAGCGGGCCCCGGAGCTCGCCTACATGCGCAAACGGACCGAGAAGGAGCTGTGGGGCTACTGCGCCGAGTGTTACTACGCGCCGATGTGCAAGGGCGGCTGCACCTCGGTCAGCGAGCCGCTGCTCGGCCGTCCGGGCAACAATCCCATGTGCCATCACCGCGCGCTCGAGATGGATCGCATGGGGCTGCGCGAGCGCATCGAGTGGGTCCGGCCGTCGGCCGGCGAGGCTTTTGATAATGGCCTGTTTCGGGTGATCCGTGAGCACGTGGACCCGGCGCTGCGAGCGATACACGGCCCGGTGCAGGTCGACGAGCCGCGCAGCGCCCGGGCCGACGAGCCCTTCGGGCCCGGGACCCCGGTCGATCTCACTTCACGGCCCTCCGGGCCTGAGCGCTCGACCTGAATGCACTCGACCTGAACGCACTCGACCTGAACGACCCGGGAGGCGAGGCCGTCGCCGCGGGCCCTTACGACTTCCAAGGCCCGGCGGCGAACCACGACCCGGTGCGCGTCGACGCGCCGCCTAAATGAAGGGACAGGTCAGACCCAGAGCGACTCGGGCATCGGCGCGCCGTAGGGATTGATGAAGATGCACTCGCCGTCGCTGCAGAAGTTCCCCATCCCCTCGCAGGAGTTGAAGCACTTCCCGCAGTGGTCGAAGTCCTGCAGCGTGTTGACACAGACCCCGTCGCAGAGCTCTTCGCCAGGGCCCGTGCAATCGCCGCCGGTGCTCGTGCCGGTGCCGGTGCCCTCCGTCGTTCCGCTGGTCTGGCTCGTCGAAGACGAGTCGCTCCCCGACGAGCTCGTCGTGTTCGAGGTCGTCGTCGTGCTCGAGGTCGTCGTCGTCGACGTGGAGGTGGAGGTGGAGGTGGTCGGGTTCGACGTCGACGACGCCGTCGTCTCCGAGGTCGACGTCGGCGGCACGTCGTTCGTGCTCGACATCGAGTTGGTCCCGGCCGACGACGCACTCGTCGACCCGCTCGTCGTCGCCTCGGTCGTCTCTCCGTCGTCGCCGTTGCAGGCGAAGAGGGTCAGGCCGACGAGCGCGGCGAGCACGACCGGCGCCGACCCCTGGACGGAGCAGAGCACCGCCGAGCAGAAGGGACAGCGGCTGTCTCTCTCCCAGACATGACGCGAGCAATCGGGGCAGCGCTGCATGAGGCCCACGCTACCACCAACGCGGCCCCGGACACGGCATCGCCCAGGGTTACACCTGGTCCTGGCGTCGGAACCTGGGCGTGACATCCGCGCGCGAAATCGCTAGGCTCAGCCTGACCATGCGCGCCTCGCTCGCCCTGACGCTGTCGCTCGCCCTCATCGGCTGTGAGGGGCGATGGGCGAGCTTTGACGGCACGACTCAGCCGGCTGTGACGAGCGTGTCCGCCGAGCCCGGGACAGGCACCGCCGATACCTCTTCGGGCGGGCCAGCGGCGGACAGCTCGAGCTCCACGTCGGGGTCGTCATCATCCTCGACGAGCACCGGATCGAGCGGCGGCATGGTGTGGGACATGGGCATGCCCGACTTCGGCCCCACGCAGCCCGCCGGCTGCGAGGGGAAGATCGACTTCCTGTTCGTCATCAGCTCGGGGGGCACGATGAAAAATGATCAGGAGCGGCTCCTGGCCAGCTTCCCCGGCTTTATGGCGGCGATCCAGAGCCAACTCCCCGATTTTGACTTCCACATCCTCTCGGCCAACACCGACGAGAGCTGGGCGATGGCCGACTGCAGCGTGTGCACGGACAGCTGTGACCCCCAGGGTGAGCCACCCTACTGCGGCGCGAAGTTCACGGTCTGCGACAAGAAGATCGGGGCCGGGGTTACCTTCCCCACGGGCCTCTACGCCTCGAATCGTCGCTGCGACCTCGACAGCGGTCGGCGCTACATCATGCCCGGTCAGCCGGACCTGGCCGAGACGTTCTCGTGCATGGCGCAGGTCGGCGTCCACGGCAGCCCAATCGCTGGCGAGGCCATGGTCGCCGCGCTTCAGCCGGCGATCAACGACCCGGACAACGAGTATGCCTGCAACGGCGGCTTCCTCCGGGAGGACGCGCTCCTGGTCGTCACCATCATCCAGGACAACTACGACGTGGTCTCGCCCGGCACGGTCGACGAGTGGATCGAGGCCCTGCGCGCGGCGAAGGGCTATGACGACGACGCCTTCATGGTGCTCGTGCTGACGACCGACGTCGACGTGGACTACAATCAGCTCTGCTTCTGGGGCGAGTACAACCCGGTAAAGAACCGACTCCGCTTGCTCGGCGAGGGGGTCGAGCACGGGTTCGTCGGCTCGATCTGCATGGAGGGCTACGGCGACTGGTTCAAAGAGCGTGTGACGCACCTCGTCGATCTCTGCGACGACTTCGTACCGCCGGGGTGACAGGCGCTACGGGTGATGGACCCGGACCACCGCGACCATCTTCGCGTTGATGGTGCGGTAGCCGCCCCAACCGCAGAAGCCGCGCCAGTCGCACGCGACGGCCCCGGCTCCGTCGTCTCCGGCAGCGCCGGTCTCGTACAAGGTGTGCGGCCCGTCCTGGCCGGGGACGGTGAAGACCCGGGCGTCGCGTGCGCCCGTATCCCGCGTCGCTGCGCTGATGATCTTGGCCTCTCGATCGCAGGCCATGCCGTTGATCTCGGTCGAGCCCAGCTGGGGCTCGTGGCGGTGCTTCATCGACGCGCCGTCATCCTCGATCCAGAACATCATCGGCTGGGGCTTCGCGTCGGCTGGCTGGTCGCGGGTCCAGCCCCCGGCCAGGACATCATCGCCGCAGAGGGCGACGGAGCGAACAGCATCGTGCACGAACGAGGGCGCCCAGGATGTCCACGGGGTACCCACGACGCCGCCGAGCGGATGGGCCTGCACGGTGAAGGCTCGAATGTAGGTTTTGTTACCGTCGGGCGAGAACTCCCGCTCGCCGACAGCGAGGGCGTTGCCCGTGTCCGGCTGGAGCACGACGGCCCGGACCCGCTCGCTGTACTTGTTGTTCACATCGGGGTCGAACTCATCGGGGGTGAACGGCGCCTTGAGGGTGAGCGAGGACCCGATGGACACCGCCCCATCGATCGCCAGGTAGGTCCAGATCGCCGCGTCCGTGCGCACCGGGACGTCGCTCGTCTGCTGCGAGCCGACCACGAACACGCGGTTCTTGAATTGCGCCGTCGCGGCCGCGACGCCTGTGACCTCGTCGCCGACCTGGCCGAGCTTCTCCCATAGCAGCGACCCGCCCGGGTTGAGCAGCACGACGTAGCTCTGTAGTTTGCCGGCGACGAGGAAATTGCCGGCGACGACGATGTTGCCATCCTCGTCGACATCGACCGCCGTGCCGAGCGACGTCATTGCCGCGAGCCCGGGCTGCGCGCTCCAGTTGGCGAGCGTCTTCGGCCAGGCCGGAAGCGGCTGACACGTGTCCGGGTCGAGCTTCCAGACTGTCAGTCGCAGGCCCGCGCCGGTGTCGCGCGAGCCCTCGGCGATGATCGCGTCGTCGGTGTACTTCAGCGCCGAGATGACGCTGCTGTTCGCCTCCTTGTCCTCAAAAAGACACTTCTCGGCCCCGGGCTGCGGCAACTGCACGCTGAGCTCGGTCGTCGCCATGGCCGTCAGGCCCTCGGCGTCCTCGACCACGACCTCGAAGATGCGGGTATCCCCGTTGTCCTTGGCCGAGAGCGCGTCCCAGGCGTGGGGGAAGTCCATGGGCTTCAGGTCGTCGGTCAGCTTCATGCCATCGAGCGAGAGCCGCACCTTGACCACGTCCGCGCTGACGACGAGCTGCAGCTCGGCCGGGCCGGCCTCGCTGAGGTGCTTCGGGCTCACGGCGAACAATTCGATCGCTGGGGGCAAGTTCTCCTCGACGCCCATGGTCGTTCCTGGATCCTGCGTCGTGGACGGCGAGGTCGTCTCATCGGGTGGCCCGGTCACCGTCGCCACCGGGCTCGAGTTGGCCTCGTCCGAGGTCGTCGGCGTCGGCGGCTCGCCGGTGGATGTCGTGCTGGCGGCTGTCTCGGTGTCGGGCGCCAGCGCGGCGCCCTGGTCCAGCAGGTCCTGAATGCACCCGCTCAGCAGGAGCAGGCTCGAGATCGACATCGTCGTCGTCGTCGTCATGGTTCGGCGCATCGTCGCGTCTCCTCTCGCGTCAGAACCTCAGCCGCAGCAGCGCCCCGACGCCCTGGGGGCCGCCGTAGGGTTGGAGGGCATAGGCTCGTGTTCTCGTCTTCTTGCGGGTCGCCAGCAGGGCGATGCCGGTGCCGAGCGTCACGAGCCCGGCCACACCGACGCCGATCGCCACATCGCGGCCGCGGAGCAGGTCGTCGGCCAGGCCGCGGAAGCGATTCACCTCGATCTCCGTGAAGTATCGGTTCGCGGCATTGGCCGCGACGATCATGCCCCTCATCTCCAGGGATCTCTGGCGCTCGAGCTCGAGCACGCCTGCGACCAGCCCGAGCATGCCGACGCCGGCCCCCGTCAGCATCGCCCCCGCGGCCGTGTGAGCCTGGCTCCGCCTCAGCTGTGCCCGGCTCGGTTCGGTGGGTGCCGCATGTTCGGCGTCCGTGGTGGGCGCCGAGGGGGCAGGGCGCGCCGGGATGTCGGCCTCGTCGATCATGGCCACGCGCGGCGGTGGGGGCTTGCCGGTCGCATCGAAGCGGCAGTTCGCGCGCCCCGTCTCCGTGGCGTCTTTTTGCAGGCGGTCGAGGTCGTCTTGCCGGGTCTCCTCCCAGAACAGCCGCCCCTGCTCATCGGCGAAGGTCGCGGTGCGCAGGGCCGTGTTGGCGACCGCGAGGGCGCGGCACAGGTACACCACGGCCCCGTCGATCAGATAGGCCGAGTCGAAGTCCGTGTGGGCGGCCTGGAACTCGGTGATCGGGTGCTCGGCCGAGGTCGTCGCCTGTTTCAAGTGCATCTCACCGGCCGCAGCGAAGGACTCGGCCAGCGCGAGCTCGGCCGCGTCGGGGGACGCCGGCGCCGCCAACAGGAGCGGCAGAAGAACGAAGGTCAGCATGGCGGTCTCCTACTTGAAAAATGTGACTTCCTCGATCGGACCGGAACCACCTGCGGTCTCCTGCGACCACGAGGCCCCACCCGTGGCCGCACCCGTGGCGGCGGCGAGCTCCGGGTCCGCGCGGGCCGGAGCCACGCTCGAGCCACCAATTCGTCCGGGTCGAAGCGCAGCGCGGCGCGCAGGGCGGTCTCGAGATCGTGGTACTCGAAGCCTGGCAAAATGCTGCGGATCGGGCGGGGCTTGCTGCGGTCTCCGGGCACGAACGGGTGCCGCCCGGTCAGCACCTCGAAGAGCACGACGCCGAGCGCGTAGACATCGGTGCAAAAGCTGGGTTTACCCGGGTCCTCGCGTCGCAGCATCTCCGGAGCCATGTACTCCGGGTTGCCGAAGCGGCAGCCGAACGGGGTCACTAGCCGCGAGCCCGGCGGAGCCGCGTATTTCTGCGTGGTCCGCACGTAGTAGAGGTCCAGATACTTACAAAGCCCCCAGTCGATGACTTTGATCGTGCGCGCTGGATCGCGCAGGCGGATGATGTTGGACGGCGTCAGGTCGCGGTGGAGGATCCCCTGTTTGTGCGCCGCCTCGAGCGCGTCGCAGACCTGCAGCCCGACCTCGATCACCTCGAGCGGATCGAGCGGCGGTCCGCGCCTGATCAGCGCGCGCAGGGTCTCGCCGGCGAGCAGCTCCATACACAGGTACAGCTTGCCGTCCGGCGCTTGATCGCAGTCGTGGATACGGACAATGTTGCGATGCTCGAGCAGCGCGAGCGCCTGCGCCTCGCGGATGAATCGCTCGCGCCCATCGAAGCGGAGCTGGAGCGTCTCATCGAGCACCTTGACCGCCACGGCCCGACCCAGCTTGAGGTGATACCCGCGATACACGGCGCCCATGCCGCCCTCGCCGATCTTCTCGAGCAGCTCGATCCGCCCGGCCAGGATGTTACGCGGCGCGCCCTCGGGCACGAGGTTCGGGGCATCTGCGGCCGATTCGGCCTCGTCGAGGACTTCCCTGGGCATGCTGGACTCGTCGCACCCCGACAATACCAATGATGCGCGAATTTGTCGCTCCCGCGAGCGCATGCGCGCGCATCTCCACGCCGCGGACACACGGGTTCTTCCGCGGGGCACACGTCGCCAATGAATGCCTGATGCCGGGCGTGGCCGGTCGCCCGATCACGTGGTCGACGAGCCGACCTGCCCGTGGAGCAGCGCGAGATACTGCGGCTTTGCGGTCATGCCTCCGGCGATTTATCGCGATGGTGAGCGCTCGGGCGTGGTGGCCTCGCGCATGCAGGCTTTGAGCGCCTCGCGCAGGTTGTGATGCACGCGCACGCGGCCGAGGTCGACGCCGAGGCCGACGAACATTTGGGCGATCTCCGCCTGGATGCCGACCAGCACGCCGGTCGCGCCGAGCAGGCCGACGGCGGAGACGATGCGGAGGATCTGGTCGCCGGTGGTCGTGTCGATCACGGCGAGGCCGGTCAGGTCGAGGATCGCGTAGCGGGCCCGGGTGCGGACCACCGCGTCCAGCAGCTGCGAGGTCATGGCGCTCGCGCGCTCGCTGTTGAAGTGGCCGAGCAGCGGCAAGGTGATGATCCCGTCCCAGACCTCGATCACCGGGGTCGAGAGCGCCTGGATCGTCGCCTTCTGGGCCTCGATCTCCCGGCGCGCCGCCTCGAGCGAGTCGATCGTGTCGGCCTGCACGTCGATGGTCTGCCGGGCCGCCTCGATCTCCCGGCGCACGCCCATCAGCTCGGTGACGTCGCGCTGGATCCCGAGCACATAGGTGGCGGTGCCGTCGTCACGGCGCGCGAGCGGGACCAGGATCGTCTCGACCCAGTACACCTCCGTCTGCACCTCGACGCCGGAGTGAGTGGCGCCCTTGATCCGGATCTCCGTCGCCGGCACGACCTGCGGGGCGCCGCGGAAGGCGTCGTGGTAGCGCGCCAGCAGCTCGCCGAAGACCATCTCGGGGTGCTCGAAGATGTTGAACGTTCCGACCACCGCGGCGCGCGGGACCCCGAGCATCCGCTCGCAGTGGCTGTTGAAGGCCATCAGCAGCCCGTCGTCCCGGTAGACGAAGCACATCTGCGGGATGGCGTCGAGGGTGCTCGCTAGGGTCAGGTCGGACAGCGGCGGGTAGTCGGCCATGGCGAAGCTGCCAGGGTAGCGAAATCAGGCCGCGGCGATAGGTTCGCAAGCGTCGACCTCAGGCGCGGCTGCGCTCGTCCAGGCGGCGTGCAGGCTCGTATCAGGATGCGTCGACAGCTGCCACCAGCCGGCCGGATCCGGCTACGCTCGGGCAATGTCCTCGCCCTGGCCGGCCCTCGCGCTCCGTCACCTCGCCGCCCTCGCCCTCGCCGCGCCGGCCGCGTGTGCCATCGAGAACCCCGG
This sequence comes from Nannocystis sp., assembly GCF_013812955.1. Taxonomy (GTDB): domain Bacteria; phylum Myxococcota_A; class Polyangia; order Nannocystales; family Nannocystaceae; genus Nannocystis. Next base: position 9,934 of record NZ_JACCSO010000243.1, read on the forward strand.
TTTCATGTTCGCCAGGGACAACACGAGGACCGGCACCGACACCGTCAGCAGCGCCGACACGACCGACTCGGGCGTCGTCGACCCGGGTACCTCCGCCGGCGCCACGACCGACGCTCGGCCCACGAGCACCACCGGCGACGACCCGCCCGCGGATACGGGCGTCGATGTGACGAGCGACGGCTCATCGACGTCCGACGGCTCGAGCACGGCGCTCCCCGACACCGAGGGATGCGTCAAGACCTTCGTGGAGCTCCCGGCGGAGGCCGATGCCTTCTTCATCGCCGGTGGCACCGAGCCAGGGGGGCTGGGTTGCAATTATGAATTGATCGCCGGAAACGATTCGTCCTGCAAGTTCCTCAACTTCGGGCGGACCGAGCAGCTGCGGGTCGCCCGGGGGGGCGGCACCTTCGAGGTGATGTACGCGGTGCGCTTCTCGAAGTTGGACCTCAAGGAGCTCAAAGAGATGGGCGTCACGAGCGCCATCGCCGAGCTGGCCCTGAATGTGTATGCGCCGCCCCCCTCGATCGAAATGCGGGTCGGTATGATCCAGGACCCGTGGTTCGAAGGTGTCCAGAATGGGACGCCTGCAAAGCCCGGCGACTCGAACTTCGGCACCGCCAGGGTCGAGGAGATGGTGGATATCAAATGGACAGGCTTCGACGGCCCCCGCGGCGCCAGCACCGAGGTGACCACCCTCTTCGTGCCGGAAGCACAGCCGAACGCGACCTTCATCACCACCGGCGGCTTCTCCATCGATGCCTGGCTCGCAACACCGGATCTGGCCGAGGGCTTCGTCGTCTCGTTCTTCAAGGACGATGCGCTCGGCACCGGGGGCCCGTCGATCAATACGAAGGACCATACTGATCCAAAATTGCGCCCGTTCCTGCGGGTCCACTTCTGCGCGCCCTGAGGTTTTTACCCGGGGAAAGCCGCCTCCTCCATGATTGCGCCCCAGGACGGGCCGCCCGGGCTTTGTGCGCGGAAACGAGCGCCGGGCGGGTCTTCGCGCCCCCGCGTTTTTCCCACTTCATCGGCTGACACGGGCGCCGCGTCGCGCCACTCTGGGCAAGGATGGTGGAGCTCGGCACACGGTACGAGGGGGAGGCCCGGAGCCCGCGCGGAGACATTCCCGCGGAGCTCGGTCGCTTCGTCGTCCTGCACCGCGTCGGCGCCGGCGGCATGGGCGTCGTCTATGCCGCGTACGATCCGGAGCTCGACCGCAAGGTCGCGGTCAAGCTGCTGCATCCGAGCGTGGGCAGCGACCGGGAGGACGTCGGTCGCGCTCGGCTGCTGCGCGAGGCCCAGGCGATGGCCAGGCTCTCGCACCCCAACGTCGTCACCGTGTTCGACGTCGGCACGCGCGACGACCAGGTGTTCCTGGCGATGGAGTTCGTGCAGGGCCTGCCGCTCTCCGCATGGTTGAAGGCGCCGCGCGGCTGGCGTGAGGTGGTCGCGGTGTTCATCGCCGCCGGTCGCGGGCTGGACGCGGCGCACCGCGAGGGCATCGTGCACGGCGACTTCAAGCCCGACAACGTGATCGTCGACGTCGAGGGTCGCGCGCGCGTGCTCGACTTCGGCCTCGCGTTCGCGCAGGACCGGGGTAAGCCGCCGAGCGACCCGGAGGCGCGCCGGTCCTCGCGCTCGGGCCGCTCGGGCGTCGATCTGAGCACCCATTTGACGCGCACCGGCGCGTTGACGGGCACGCCGCCCTACGTCTCGCCGGAGCAGTTCCTCGGCGAGTCGGCCTCGGCGCGCGCCGACCAGTATGCCTTCTGCGTCAGCCTCTACGAGGGGCTCTACGGCGATCGCCCCTACAG
>NZ_JACCSO010000280.1 GCF_013812955.1 Nannocystis sp.
GCCGCACGGCGAGGGTCGGGCCCGGGTCCGCGGCCGTGACGCCGCCCTGATCATCGGCGACGCCGCGCTCGGCCTCACCGGTCCGCAGATCCACGACCTCGGCAACCTGTGGCAGGCCCTGACCGGCCTGCCCTTCGTATTCGCGTTCTGGGCCGCCCGCCCCGGCCTGCTGACCCCCGAGCACGTGCTCGCCCTCCAGCAGGCCCGCGCCTACGGCCTCAAGCACGCCGAGGAGCTCGCCCGCGCCTACCGCGGCGCCCGCCTCGCCAGCGGTCAGGACGCCCTCTCCGAGAACGCCTACGCCAACTACCTGCGGCGCTCGATCCGCTACTCGCTGAGCACCAAGGAGCGCGAGGGCCTGGTCGAGTTCCTGACCCGCGCCCGCGACGCCGGCCTCGCCGCCATTCCCGGCCTCGAGGCCGACGACACCATCCACGTGCGCTTCGCCGGTGGCGCCGCCCCCGAGGCCCTGCAGGTCGCTCGCCAACCCCGACCGCCGATGCAGGTCGAGCCCCTGCTCGAGCGCGCCGCCGCCGGTGGTCGCCTCGACCTCGCCGAGGGGATCTTTCTCTACGAGAACGCCGCCCTCACCGAGCTCGGCGCCGCCGCCGATCGCCGTCGCCAGGCCCTGCATCCCGACGGCGTCGTCACCTACATCGTCGACCGCAACGTCAACTACACAAACATCTGCGTAACTCGTTGTAAGTTCTGCAACTTCTACACGCCGCCCGGCGCCAAGGGTGGTTACGTCTTGAGCCGCGAGACCCTGGCCGAGAAGTTCCGCGAGACCGAGGCCCTCGGCGGCGTCCAGATCCTCCTACAAGGCGGCCTCAACCCCGAGCTCGGCCTCGCCTACTACGAGGACCTGTTCCGCTGGACCAAGGAGAACTTCTCGCTCGCCCTGCACGCGCTGAGCCCGACCGAGATCCTCCACATCGCCGAGCTCGAGGACCTGCCGGTCCGCGAGATCCTCGTGCGTCTGCGCGCCGCCGGCATGGACTCGTTACCCGGCGGCGGCGCGGAGATCCTCGACGACGACATCCGCGCCCGCATCTCCCCCTTCAAAAACACCGCCGACGAGTGGCTTCACGTCATGCGCGAGGCCCACGCGCTCGGCATGAAGACCACCGCCACCATGGTGTTCGGCTTCCAGGAGACCAGCGAGCAGCTGCTCTTGCACATGGACCGCCTGCGCAGCCTGCAAGACGACACCCGCGGCTTCACCGCGTTCATCACCTGGCCGTTCCAGGCCGAGGGCACGCGCCTCAAATTGCGTGACGACACCAGCCCGCTGCGTTACCTGCGAATTCAGGCACTTGCTCGCCTATACCTCGATAACATCCCGAACCTCCAGGTGTCCTGGCCGACCCTCGGTCCCGAGATCGGTGAGGTCGCCCTGCGCTTCGGCGCCAACGACTTCGGCTCGATCATGATCGAGGAGAACGTCGTCTCCACCGCGGGCGCGCACTTCATGATGACCAGCGCCCAGGTCGAGGCCCACATCCGGCTCGCCGGCTTCGCGCCCGCGCGCCGCAACATGCGATACGACCGAATCGCCACCGCGGCCGCACCGGCCTGATCTCCCACAAGCTGCGCCGCGAAGCCCTGTTCGCGGCCATCCGTGACCCCCCACACGTGCAAAGGCACTTACCCGGACGCCGCAAACCGGCGAGAACATAGTATTTGCACGCCTCAAAGCGGGGTACCGGGCCCCCGCACAACGCTGAGGACACACCTCTCCATGGCAGTACATCGCATCACGAAGGGCCTCGACCTGCCCATCGCTGGCGACCCCCAGCAGGTCATCTCCGCCGCGGCGAAAGTCCGGCACGTCGCCCTCCTCGGCGCCGACTATCTCGGCATGAAGCCGAAGATGGACGCCAAGGTCGGCGACCGGGTCCAGCGCGGGCAATTCCTGTTCGAGGATCGCAAGACCCCGGGCGTGCGCTTCACCGCGCCGGCCGCCGGCACCATCCTCGACATCAAGCGCGGCGAGAAGCGGGCCTTCCAGGCGCTCATCATCGCCGTGGAGGAGACCGGCGCCGACGACGACCAGGTCCAGTTCCAGGCCTACAGCGGCGGCGACGTCGCCGGCCTCGACGCGGAGCAGGTCAAGTCGCTGCTGATCGAGTCGGGCCTGTGGACCGCCCTGCGCACCCGCCCCTATTCGCGCGTGCCGGCCCCCGAGTCCGCGCCGCACTCGATCTTCGTCACCGCCACCGACACCAACCCGCACGCCCCCGACGTCGCCGTCGTGCTCAAGGGCCGCGAGGCCGACTTCAAGCGCGGCCTGCTCGCCCTCGGCAAGCTCGCCCCCAAGCTCTTCGTCTGCAAGTCGACGAAGCTCCAGCTCGACACCGCCGGGGTCCCGAACGTCCAGATCGAGGACTTCGAGGGCGTGCACCCGGCCGGCAACGTCGGCACCCACATCCACATGCTCGCGCCCGTCGGCCCCGGCCGCACGGTCTGGCACCTCGGCTACCAGGACGTCGTGGCGATCGGCGTGCTGTTCGCCACCGGCAAGCTCGACAGCCGCCGCGTCGTCTCGATCGCCGGCCCCCAGGTCAAGCGCCCGCGCCTGCTCGAGACCGTCGTCGGCGCCAGCCTCGACGAGCTGACCGCCGACGAGCTCGCCGCTGGCGAGAACCGCGTCGTCTCCGGCTCGGTGCTCTCGGGCCGCAAGGCCAGCGGCGACATCGACGGCTTCCTCGGCCGCTACCACCTCCAGGTCTCGGCGCTGCTCGAGGGCCGCCACCGCGAGCTGCTCGGCTGGCTCGCGCCCGGCGCCGGCAAGTTCACGATCATCCCGGTCTACTTCGGCTTCCTGGGCCGGCTGTTCGGCAAGAAGTTCAACATGACGACCACGACCAACGGCTCCCCGCGGGCCATGGTCCCGATCGGCATGTACGAGCGGGTCATGCCGCTCGACATCCACCCGACCTTCCTCCTGCGCTCTTTGCTCGTCGGCGACACCGACCGCGCGGTGCAGCTCGGCGCGCTCGAGCTCGACGAGGAAGACCTGGCGCTGTGCACCTTCGTCGACCCCGGTAAGGCCGACTTCGGGGTCGTGCTGCGCAAGAACCTCAGCGAGATCGAGAAAGAGGGCTGATACCCATGCAGTTCCTGCGAAACCTGCTCGACAAGGCCGAAAAGCCGTTCCACAAGGGCGGCAAGCTCGAGAAGTTCTACCCGCTCTACGAAGCGACGGACACCTTCCTGTACACGCCTCCGGACGTGACCAAGGCCTCCTCGCACGTCCGGGACGCGATCGACCTCAAGCGCATGATGATCACGGTCGTCATCGCGCTGATCCCCTGCGTCCTGTTCGCGATGTACAACACCGGCTTCCAGGCCAACTACGCGATCGCCCACGGGGCGGCCGCGCTGGCCAACTGGCAGACCAGCCTGTTCCAGATGCTCGGCTTCGGCTTCGACCCGACCAGCGTCCTGGCCTGCATGCTGCACGGCGCGATCTACTTCCTGCCGGTCTACCTGGTGACGATGATCGTCGGCGGCCACGCCGAGGTCCTGTTCGCCATCGTCCGCAAGCACGAGATCAACGAGGGCTTCCTCGTCACCGGCCTGCTGTTCCCGCTGACCCTGCCGCCGACGATCCCGCTGTGGCAGGTCGCGGCCGGCATCCTGTTCGGCGTCATCATCGGCAAGGAGGTCTTCGGCGGCACCGGCATGAACGTGCTCAACCCCGCCCTGGTCGCCCGCGCCTTCCTGTTCTTCGCCTACCCGGGCCAGATCTCGGGCGACGGCCCCTGGATCGCCGCCGACCTGACCACGACCGACGCCCTCTCCGGCGCCACCGCGCTCGCGCAGGCCGCCGGCGACACCCCCGCCATGATGGCCCAGTGGGACTGGTGGTCGGCCTTCGTCGGCCTGGTCCCCGGCTCGATGGGCGAGACCTCGGCCCTGGCCTGCCTGATCGGCGCCGCCATCCTGATCCTGACCGGGGTCGGCTCGTGGCGGACCATGTTCGGCGTCACGCTCGGCACCTTCGTGATGGCCGCGGGGCTGAACGCGATCGGCTCCGAGACCAACAGCATGTTCGGGCTCCCGCCGATCTGGCACATGGTGCTCGGCGGCTGGGCCTTCGGCATGGTCTTCATGGCCACCGACCCGGTGTCCTCGGCCTTCACCGCCTGGGGCAAGGTGCTCTACGGCTTCGGCATCGGCGTGCTCGTGGTGCTCGTCCGCGTCATCAACCCCGCCTACCCGGAGGGCATGATGCTGGCGATCCTGTTCATGAACATGTTCGCGCCGCTCATCGACCACTTCATCGTCACGGCCAACATCAAGAGGAGGATGGCGCACTATGGCACGCGATAGTACCGGCTACACCGTGGGCTTCGCGGCCCTGGTTTGTGTCATCTGCGGCATCGGAGTGGCCGGCGCCGCCGTCGCCCTCAAGCCCCGCCAGGAAGAGAACAAGATCCTCGACCAGCAGAAGCAGGTCCTCTACGTCGCCGGGCTGCTCAAGCCCGGCCAGGAGGCCAGCCCCGCGGAGGTCAAGGCGTTGTTCGAGAAGAACATCCGCCCCGAGGTCATCGACCTCAAGACCGGTACCCCGGCCAAGGGCGTCGAGGCCAAGGGCTTCGATCAGCAGCGCGCCGCCAAGGACCCGGCGACCAGCACCCCCGCGCCGGAGAACCCGGCCAAGGTGTTTCGCCTGCCCAACAACGCGCTCGTCTACCACGTCCTCAAGGACGGCAAGACCGACATGCTGATCCTCCCGATCCAGGGCTACGGCCTGTGGTCGGTGATGTACGGCTACCTCGCGCTCGACGACGACACCACCACCGTCGAGGGCATCACCTTCTACCAGCACGGCGAGACCCCCGGCCTCGGCGGCGAGGTCGACAACCCCAAGTGGAAGGCCGGCTGGGAGGGCCGCAAGATCTACGACGACCAGGGCAAGGTCGCCTTGACGGTCATCAAGGGTCAGGCCGGTCCGCCGCAGGCCGCCCCACACCGCATCGACGGCCTCTCCGGCGCGACGATCACCAGCAACGGCGTCACCAACACCATCCAGTTCTGGTTCGGCCCGAACGGCTTCGGCCCCTACCTGAAGCAGTTCAGCCAGTCGCAGGGGAGGAGCTAGCGACATGGACAAGCAGACCAAGGGCGTCCTCTTCGACCCGCTGTTCAACAACAACCCGATCGCGCTGCAGGTGCTCGGCATCTGCTCGGCGCTGGCGGTCACGACCAAGCTCGAGACCGCGCTGGTGATGTCGATCGCGCTGACCGTCGTGCTGTCGTGCTCGAACGTCACGATCAGCCTGATCCGCAACTACATCCCCAACAGCATCCGCATCATCGTCCAGCTGACGGTGATCGCCTCGCTGGTGATCATCACCGACCAGGTCCTCAAGGCCTTCGTCTACGATGTCTCGAAGCAGCTGTCGGTGTTCGTCGGCCTGATCATCACCAACTGCATCGTGATGGGTCGCGCCGAGGCCTACGCGATGGCCAACAAGCCGGGCATCTCGTTCCTCGACGGCATCGGCAACGGCCTCGGCTACAGCATGGTGCTGCTCGGCATCGGCTTTTTCCGCGAGCTGTTCGGCAGCGGCAAGGTGTTCGGCGTCGAGATCATGAGCACCACCAACGACGGCGGCTGGTACTTCACCAACGGCCTGATGCTGATGCCCCCCTCGGCGTTCTTCCTGATCGGCATCATGATCTGGATCCTCCGCACGGCCAAGCCGGCGCAGATCGAGAAGGAGTAGCCCATGTTCGAGCACTACCTCAGCATCGCGGTCAAATCGATCTTCGTCGAGAACATGGCCCTGGCGTTCTTCCTGGGCATGTGTTCCTTCCTGGCGGTCTCGAAGAAGGTCGAGACCGCGATCGGCCTCGGCGCCGCCGTCATCTTCGTGCTCGCCATCTGCGTGCCGCTGAACCAGCTGATCCTGAGCTCGCTGCTGCGAGAGGGCGCGCTGGCCTGGATCCACCCGAGCCTCTCGGTGGTCGACCTCAGCTTCCTGTCGTTCCTGGTCCAGATCGGCACGATCGCCGCGGTGGTCCAGATCGTCGAGATGGCGGTCGACCGCTTCGCGCCCAAGCTCTACTCGGCGCTCGGCGTGTTCCTGCCGCTGATCGCCGTCAACTGCGCCATCCTCGGCGCCTCGCTGTTCATGGAGCAGCGCGAGTACAACCTCGGCGAGGCCGCGGTCTATGGCGTCGGCTCGGGCATCGGCTGGGCCCTGGCGATCATCGCGCTCGCCGCCCTGCGCGAGAAGATGCGCTACAGCAACGTGCCGCACGGCCTGCGCGGCCTCGGCATCGCCTTCATCCTCACCGGCCTGATGGCCATCGGCTTCCTCGCCTTCTCCGGCATCCAGCTGTGATGGGCTGAATCCTTCAGGGAGCACACACCACCATGATGTCAACCATCATCATCCTCGGCGTGGCGATGTTCACGTTCGTGATCTTGGCCCTGGTGTTCATCCTGCTCGGGGCCAAGGCCCGGCTGGTGAACAGCGAGGCGGTCACGATCGGCATCAACGGCGACGCGGCCCACGCGCTGCGGGTGCCGGCCGGCAACACGCTGCTGAACACCCTCGCCAACAACAAGATCTTCATCCCCTCGGCCTGCGGCGGCAAGGGCTCCTGCGGCGTCTGCAAGGTGATCGTCAAGAGCGGCGGCGGCACCCTGCAGCCGACCGAGATGGGCTACGTCTCCAAGGCCGAGGCCCGCGAGGGCTGCCGACTGTCCTGCCAGGTCAAGGTCAAGTCGGACATGGAGATCGAGGTCCCGCACGAGGTCTTCGCCGTCCGCAAGTGGAACTGCCACGTCAAGTCGAACCACGGCGTCGCCACCTTCATCAAAGAGTTCGTGCTGTCGCTGCCCGAGGGCGAGGTCGTCCCGTTCCGCGCCGGCGGCTACATCCAGATCGAGTGCCCGCCGCACGTCGCCAACTACTCGGACATGATCATCGAGGATCAGTACCGGGACGAGTGGGACAAGTACAAGTTGTGGCGCTACGTCTCGACGGTCACCGAGACCGTCACCCGCGCCTACTCGATGGCGAATTACCCCGAGGAGTTCGGCATCATCATGCTGAACATCCGCATCGCCACCCCGCCGCCCAAGCAGCCCGACGCCCCTCCGGGCATCATGTCCTCGTTCATCTTCAGCCGGAAGCCCGGCGACGAGGTGACCATCTCGGGGCCCTTCGGCGAGTTCTTCGCCCGCGACACCAAGAACGAGATGGTGTTCATCGGCGGCGGCGCCGGCATGGCCCCGATGCGCTCGCACATCTTCGACCAGTTCAAGCGCCTGCGCACCGACCGCAAGGTCAGCTTCTGGTACGGCGCCCGCTCGCTGCGCGAGGCCTTCTACGTCGAGGACTTCGACGGCATCCAGGCCGAGTTCCCGAACTTCAAGTGGCACCTGGCGCTCTCGGAGCCCAAGCCCGAGGACAACTGGACCGGCCACAAGGGCTTCATCCACCAGGTGCTGCTCGAGAACTATCTCAAGCTGCACCCCGCGCCCGAAGATTGTGAGTACTACATCTGCGGGCCGCCGATGATGAACGTCGCCGTCACGAAGATGCTGATCGATCTCGGCGTGGAGCCCGAGAACATCATGATGGACGACTTCGGTGGCTGAGCTGAGGCGACCGCGGTTCGGGGGCAGGGCGAAGGTCCTGCTCCCGGTTCTGCTCTTGAGCTTCGTGGGCCTCAGCGCCTGGCGCCTGTGGCCGCGTGACGCCCCGGTGCTCGGCGCCGAGCAGCCCGGCATCGCGCCATCGATGACCTTCGCGGGCCCGACCATGGGCACCAAGTACGAGGTCACCGTCGTCGGTTCGCTCGCTGCCGACGAGCAACGCGGGATCGAGGCGCTGATCACCGACGAGCTCGCCGAGGTCGACCGTCAGATGTCGACGTGGCGACCAGACTCGGAGATTTCGCGCTTCAACGCCAGCGCCGACCTGGCCCCCTTCCCCGCCTCGCGCGGCCTGCTCGAGGTGGTCGAGACGGCGCGGCAGATCAGCGAGGCCAGCGGCGGCGGCCTCGACGTCACCGTCACGCCGCTGATCGCCGCGTGGGGCTTCGGCCCCGGCGGTCGCAAGGACGGCGCGCCGACGCAGGCCGAGATCGACGCCCTGCGCGCGAAGGTCGGCTGGGCCGGCGTGCACGTCGACCTCGCCGCCGGCACTTTAAAAAAAGACCGAGCCGAGCTCAGCCTCGAGCTCTCGGCGATCGCCCCCGGATACGCCGCCGACCGCATCACCGAGCGCCTGCGAGGCGCGGGCCATCAGCGGTTCCTGGTCGACGTCGGCGGTGAGATGCGGGCCTCCGGCGACTCGACCCGCGGCGGCCCCTGGCGGCTCGGCATCGAGCGCCCCGACAGCAGCGGCGGCGTCGTGCAGGACGTCGTGCTGGTCCAGGACCAGGCGCTCGCGACCTCGGGCGACTACCGCAACTACTACGAGCAGGACGGCGTCCGCGTCTCGCACACCATCGACCCGCGGACCGGGCGTCCCATCAGCCACGCGCTCGCCTCCGTGAGCGTGCTCCACCGCACCGCCGCCCTCGCGGACGGCTGGGCCACCGCGCTCACCGTGCTGGGCCCCGATGAGGGCCTGGCGCTGGCCCTCGAGCTCGAACTGGCCGCCCTGTTCCTGGTGCGCACCGCGAGCGGCCAGTTCGAGGAGCGCAGCACGCCGGCCTTCGCGGCCTTGCGCCCCGCCGCCCAAGCGGCCACCCTGAACCACCCATGATCTACCTGATCACGATCGGCGTCCTCGCCGCGGTCATGCTCGGCATGGCTGTGGGCGTCATCTTCGCGGGCAAGGTCCTGCGCGGCTCCTGCGGTGGGGTGGGCGCCAAGTGCGACTGCTCGACCGAGAAGCGGGCCGAGTGCGCCACCAAGGCCAGCTGAGCCCGATCGCCGCCGCGGCGGGCTCGCTCAGCCCTCGCCGTGGCCGCTGCAGTGCGCGTAGCTCGGCGCCTTCGCCCCGGTGCTCGCGCGTCCGTCGCTGAAGAAGAACGGCGCCGGCTTGCTCTTCGCTCCGCCGATCTCGACCATCGTCGCCGCGTCGAACAGCCGCCCGCCGATCATCACCATCGCCACCTTCGAGCTGACGCGGATGTCGGTCCGCGGGTCGGCGTCGAGGACCATGAAGTCGGCGAGCTTGCCGACCTCGATCGAGCCGAGGTCCTGGTCCATGCCGAGGTACTGCGCGCCCGCCAGGGTCCCGGCCCGCAGCGCCTCGAGCGGCGTCATGCCGCCCTGCACCAGCGACCACAGCTCCCAGTGGGCCGCCAGGCCCTCGCGCTGGCCGTGCGCGCCGAGTTGCACCTTCACGCCCGCGTCGAGCAGCTGCTTCGCCGTGCTGGCCACGCGCACGTGGTTCCAGTCGTTGTCGGCCGCCATCGTCCGGCGGCGCGAGGCCGGCTCGAACGCGAAGGGCGGCACGAAGCGACGCGTGCGCGCCTCGTCCCACACCTGGGTGTGCGCGTACCAGTAGAGCTCGCCCCCGAGGCCGCCGTACGCGACCCCGAGCGTCGGCGTATAGCCGACCGCGGTATGGCCCCACAGCTGCATGACATCGGCGTAGGCGCGCGCGACCGGGATCGCGTGTTCGACCCCGGTGTGACCGTCGACGACCATCGTCATGTTGTGGTGAAACAGCGAGCCGCCCTCGGGCACCACCATCATCTCGAGCTCACGCGCCGCCGCGAGCACCTGCTGGCGCTGCTCACGACGCGGCTGGTTGTAGCTCTTGACCGAGAACGCGCCGATCGCCTTGAGCCGGCGCAGGTGGTTGCGGGCGTCGGCGACGCCGCCGATCTCGACCTTGAACGGCGCCTGCGCCCCGTACAGGATCGTGCCGGTCGAGAAGATGCGCGGCGCGACGATCAGCCCGGCCTTTTGCAGCTCGCTGGCCGCGAAGATCGCGTGGGTGTCGTTGCTCGGATCGTGCACCGTCGTCACCCCGTAGCTGAGCTCGGCGTAGTGCAGCCAGTTCTGCTCCGGGGTGATGCCGTCCTCGCCCTGGCTGCCGTGCGCATGCACGTCGATCAAGCCCGGCAGCACCGTCTTGCCCTCCGCGCGCACGATCTCGGCGTCGGCGGGGATGGTGACCGTGCCCGGTCCACCGACCGCGGCGATGCGCCCGTCGATCACCAGGATCGTCGCGTTCTCGATCACCTCGTCGGCGCGCATCGTGATCACGCGCGCCCCGACGATCGCGCGCTTGCCCGCGGGCCTCGTGCTGGCCTGCTTGAAGCCGATCATCGTGCCCCGCTCGGCTGGTTCGGGCAGCTTGGCCGGCGCGCCGGCGACGAAGCTGAACGCATCCTTCAGATCGCGGGAGTACAGCTCCGGGCCCAGCGACCAGTGCAGGCGCTGGCTGTCGCCCGACCAGTGCACGAAGTCGCCGGCGTCGCGGCTGACCTTGGCGACCGGCAGCGCCTCGCTCTTGGGCCCGAGCTCGACCAGCCGGCCGACCTCCGGGAACGGGGCGACCAGCGCCTGATAGCCCTCGGTCCAGGCCAGCCAGCGGCCGTCGGGCGAGACCCGCAGCCGCGTGCCGCCCTCGGTCTTGACGTGCGTGCGCTGGTCGCTGCCGTCGAGCTCGATGCTCGCCAGCTCGACCTTGTCCTCGCCCGCGGCGGCGAAGAACACCCGCCCGTTGTCGGCCCCGAAGTGCGGCGCCTCGCCGTCGCGGGTGACCAGCACCGGCGCGCCGCCCTTGACCGGCACCGCCGGCACCGAGTAGATGCCCCGCTCCTGCGACCAGTGCGGCGAGCGCGTCCAGCCGCCGCCGATCTTGGTGAAGACCACAGTCTTGCCGTCGGGTGAGAATTGCGGCTCGACGTAGTGACCTGGCTTTTGGGTCAGGGTCCGCTCCTTGCCGCCCTTGATCGCGACCACCCGCACGCTGCCGAGCGCCTGGTCGTCCCAGGTCGTGAACACCACGCTCTTGCCGTCGCGCGCGAACGCCGGGTACTGCTCGAAGTGATCGTTCTGCCTGGTGAGCCGCTTCGGCTGGCCTTCGGGCAATGTCCGCACGTACAGGTGACCGAGCGCCTGATACACGACCGTCTTGCCGTCCGGCGCGACCACGACGTCGCGCAGCGCCCGGACCTCGAACTCGGGCGGCGAGACCTTCACCGGGAAGCGCACCGCCGGCGCGACTTTGCGGACCGCGGCGACGTGGAACGGGATCTCGACCGGCTTGGCCGGATCGCCCTCGGCCTCCGCGCGGGCGCGCCACAGCTTGCCGCTGGCCCAGAACACCAGCTCGCGGCTGTCGGGCGTCCAGGCGATCGTCGGATAGACGCCGTGGATCGCCCAGGTCTCCTGCATGTCGCGGTCGAGGCCGGCGAACACCGGGCGCTCGACGCCGGACTCGAGGTCGCGCACGAACAGCGTCGTCGTGCTCGCCGCCTTGTCGACCCCGCCGACGCGGCGGATGAAGGCCAGCGACTTGCCGTCGGGCGAGGGCGTCGGACGGGCCGCGCCGCCGGGGCCTCCGACCAGCTTCTCGGTGCGGCCGCTGTCACGCTCGACCCGCTTGATCGCGTAGATCTCGCCGTGCGGGTCCTTGTTGTACTGGAAGGTCGAGCCCGGGGTGACGTCCTGGCTGAAGTACAGGTGCTTGCCGTCGGGCGAGAAGGCCGGCTCGCCGACATCCTTCTGGTCGTTCGGCTTCTCCGTCATCTGCACGCCCTTGCCGCCGGACACGTGATACAGCCAGATCTCACCGGAGCCGAGGCTGCGGTGCTTGGTGAAGTGCTTGCGCACGGCGATGTAGTTGCCGTCCGGCGACCACACCGGGCTGTTGACCAGGCGAAAGTCCTCCTTCGTGATCTGCCGCGCCTCGCCTACGCCGCGCGGGATGACCCAGATGTTGTCACCGCCGCCGCGGTCGCTGGTGAACGCGATCCACTCACCACTCGGGCTGTAACGCGGCTGCATGTCCCAGGCCAGGCCGCTCGTCAGCGCCTTCGCCTCGCCGCCGGCGATCGGCACGGTGTAGAGGTCACCGAGCAGGTCGAAGACCACCTCGGACCCGTCCGGGCTGACGTCGAGGCTCATCCAGGTGCCCTCGCGGACGTCGATCGCCACGTCCGTCTCCGCGCCCGGCGGGTCGTTCACGTCCCACTTCGGCGCCGCGTCCGGGCTGGCCTTTGGGGCAGGTGCTGCCGCTGCCGTCCCCGGGGCCGGTGTGTGCGCCAGCGGCGGCGGGGTCGTCGCATGCGGCGTACAGGCCGCGAGCAGCACCAGACAGACGAGAGGGCACACCAGGGGCGACAAGGGCCGGCGACGCATGAGCGGACGGATGATACCCCCAGCCACTCCCCCCGCAAAAAGCCCCTGGCCGCCCACACGCGCCGTCACCGGCCGGGAACCGGATTTCCTGGGTTTCGTCGTCGGTTCGCGCGAGAGCTCACGGCTGACAGACGCGGGGCGAGTCGTGGTACAGACGCTCGCCATGGCGGCACCGGAACAGGGCGACGACGGGCTGCTGCTGCCGCCGCTGGAAGATCGCCGCTGGCTGCTCGAGCAACTGCGTGCGCTGGTCGTCGCCCGCGGCGCCGGCCCGCTGACGACCGCGCTGCTGGTCGAGCCGAACCCGCGATTTTTCCCCGACCGCTGGGGCGGCGGCGAGGCCAGCATGCGCCGGCTGCTGCTGCGCCTGTGCGCCTACGCCGGCCTGACC
>NZ_JACCSO010000281.1 GCF_013812955.1 Nannocystis sp.
TCACTCGCGCTTCCCCTCGCGCCCAGGACCCCGCCAATTCCTCCCGGCCGCGCGCTCCCCGCTGCTCACCCGGTCGCTCCGTACTCACCCGCGCGCCCAAATTCCCACTTCAAAACGCTTAAGCGCAGCGAATCAGCAGTCAATCCTGGCGGCCCTGTGCAGGGCGATCACCGGGTCTACCGGGGCGGCTGCTGGCACGACGTCGCGGGGGCCGTGCGTGCGGCGTTCCGCTACGCGGGCTCGCCGGGCCTCCGCTACCTCGACCTGGGTCTTCGCCTGGCCCGAGGTCAGGAGTAGCAAGGCAGCGGAGCTGCACCAGCGGAGGTGCACAGCGGAGCTGTCAAGAGGGCAGGCGGGGTCAGGCGGAAGGCAGCGATGGGCGGAGCCCGGAGCGCCGCCGCCTGACCCAGCCGGCCCGGCCCGGGCAGTGGCTTACTGGGCCCCTTCTCGTCGATCAACGAGCCGAGAAGATCTCCTGGGCCGCCGCGCAGGTCCACAAGGCTCGCCGATCGTGGCGGCGGGCTCACGCTGCATGTCCGTGAGGACATCGGCGCGCCTACGGCCGAGCCCCCACGCTCGCCCGCCGATCGCGTCCTGGACGCGCTTGGCGAGGCCCCGGCCCCGCTGACCCGCCGCGAGCTCCGCGATTCCTGCCGCCTGCGCAACGCCACCCTCGTCGACACCCTCGCCGCGCTGCAAGCCGACGGCCGCGTGCGCGTCGAGGCCGGCCACATCCAGCTCGCCCTCGCCTGACCAGTTCCCCGTTCCGCCACCCTTAAGGGCCCGCGGGAACGGGAACGGGGAACCGGCTTTCCTTCGCTACCAGCCCGACGCCCGCGATCACATGTCCATCAAGAAGCGTGCTTGCAGGCCCATCGCTCTACGCGGCGCTGCTCACGGGCTTGCATGCGGCGTTCACGTTGATATGGCTACCCGGATAGCCACCATTGCGCTAGCTAGCCCGACGTGACGACGTAGCCAGTATAGATCCTCCACTTACCCCGCCCTTCTGGGAAGAGGGAGAGGACCCTCTGCCCCGGTCCGTAGTTGACCGACAGGAAATTCAGTTCCTGGAATGGGGTGTCTTTTGTCCCGTCGACATAAGTAACTGCAGCGAATTCGTTCGCTCCATTCACCTCATCGCCAATTGCCAAGCGGACCTTGATCGACCCAGGCAAGAGGACGGGCAGTTCGACCGCCCCCGTGAGAGTGCCTGTCGTTTTTTCCTTGTTGTTGAGGAGAATCGTACCATCAACGATTTTAGCGTTTGGCATGGAAACATGTCACCACGTCTGCTCCAGGAAAGCAACCTGCAAGAATACGCGGAGCGGATCCGGCCCCTCCTTCGTGAGGGGCTTCGTTACGGGAGCGGGCTACCAGCGGTGATCGACCACCAACCATAACGTCATCATCTGCTCCGGCAAGATCCCGACCCACAGCATCATGTCGGTTCCAGCCCTGAGCGCTTCGGCCCTCCGTCGGGATCGGCTGGACCCGTTGCCAGATCGCTAAGACCCTCGGCGTGATGCCCAGACGGGGCCGTAGAAGGCCGAGATCGACGAGGCGCGCGCGTGCTTCGAGTTGCTGCTCGGACACGGCGACCGCCACGCCGTCGCCTGCATCGCTGCCCTGGCACGGACTAGGCCCGCCGTGTGCGCCCCAAGCCGAGCTCGAGCCGTGGCGCGCGTTCTGCGTAGCTAGAGAGCAGCCCGACTCCGTCTCCAGCCCGTCTCCAAGACATCTCCGCGCATCGGTCCCGCTCGGGGACTCATGGGTCGCCGGAACCGCTCAAAATCCCTGTTTGGGAGCGCGCAGCCCAACTGTCGCGGTTGGGTGGGGGTTTTGATACGGTGTCCGGGTCTCCAAGATCAACACGAATACGATGCTCGAGGTGGCCCGGTATTATACGGACCCGGTGCAGAGCGGGGCGGCGTCGCCCTCGCGGACCAGCGTGAGCCTGGACGGGCGGTTCGTGGTGGTCTCCAACCGGGACACGGGGAGCATCACGAAGATCGCGGCCAACGAGAGCGACTGCGTCGACAAGAACAACGACGCCACGATCCAGACCTCGAAGGACAAGGGGCAGCTGCTCCCATATGCGCAGGAGGAGTGCATCCTGTGGACGACCAAGCTGACGATGAATAACCACCAGTGGGGGCCGCGCGCGACGACCTTCGGGCTCCCGGAGTGGAACGTCGAAGAGTGCGCGTACGAGAACGAGAAGGTCTGGGTCGGTTACATGATCAGTCCGACGGCGGCGCAGATGGCCCGGCTCAGCAGCTACACCGGTGAGATCGAGGTGAAGGTCGACATCCCGAATTTCCCGCTCTACGGGAGCTACTCGCCCTACGGCGCGGCTGTGGATCCGGAGGGGAACATCTGGACCAGCGCGGTGACCCACAGGGCGGCGATCAAGATCGACGTGAAGACGCTCGAGGTGAAGCGCTGGGACTCGCCCGACGCGGACGCGCACTATGGCATCACCATCGACGCCGGCGGGCGGGTGTGGTTCGCCAATTACGGCGGGCACGGCGGGCACGGCGGCGTGTCGTTCTTCGACCCGAAGACCGAGCTATGGAAGGTGATCCCCGGCACCACGGGCAACCTGTGGCGCAGCGTCGCCGCCGACGACAAGGGGAGGATCTGGGTGTCGAACAACGGCGGGCCGTTCGGCTGCGGGCTGCTGGAGATCGACGGTGACACCGAGACGATCACGAACTTCCACACCTTCGCGCAGTGCGGCACGCCGGTCGGGGTGGGGCTCGACGGCAAGGGCATGATCTGGATGATCGACTACAACGGCTGGACCTGGCAGATGGACCCGGTGACCTTCGAGAAGAAGCAGCTGCCGGTGGCGAACGTACACTATACATACTCGGACTTCACCGGCAGCGGCCTCTCGGGGATCGTCCCGCAATGAGCGAGCGCAGCTGCGACCCGAGATGGCCGCCCACGGGCGGCCATCTCGCCGCGGTTTGGGCCCGATAGACCCGCGTATGTTGACCTGGAGGCTCGAATGATGTTGGACCGAGGATACAAGTTCGTCTGTTCGTGGGCGGCGCTCATGATCGCGGCGTGCAACGGCGACAGCGGCGGCTCGGCCAGCTCGGCGAGCTCGACGAGCGGCCCGTCGTCGGCGACCGCGGCGCTCACCAGCTCGACCACCGACGCAAACCCATCGAGCGGCGAAGCGACGAGCACCGGCGCGCCGACCAGCACCGGCGCGCCGACCAGCACGACGACCGGCGACAGCGAGACGGCGAGCGAGTCCGGGACCTCGATGCCGCCGAGCTGCGGCGACGGGGCCGTCGACGCGTTGGAAGAGTGCGACGCGGGGCCGGCGAACAGCGACAGCGGCGCGTGCACGCTGGGCTGTAAAAACGCGGTCTGCGGCGACGGCCTGCTCGGGCCCGGTGAGGGCTGCGACGACGGCAACGACGAGAACGGCGACGTCTGCTCGAACGAGTGCGCGCTGGCGAGCTGCGGCGACGGGGTCGTGCAAGCGGGTGAGCTCTGCGACGACGGCAACAAGGATGACACCGACGGATGCCTCGCGAGCTGCGCGCCTGCGAGCTGCGGCGACGGGGAGGTGCAGGCGGGGGTCGAGGCCTGCGACGACGGCGACGCCGACGAGACCAACGCGTGCACCTCGCTGTGCCTGGCGCCGGCCTGCGACGACGGGCTCAAGAGCGGCGACGAGAGCGACGTCGACTGCGGCGGCGCCTGCGATGCTTGCGGCGCGGACGCGGCGTGCGTGGTCGTGGCGGACTGCGCGAGCGGCTTTTGCAGCGCCGGAAAGTGCACGATCGCGGCCCATTGCGCGGCGATCAAGGCGGACGCGCCGGATGCGGCTTCGGGGGTCTATACGATCGATCCCGACGGCGACGCGGGCGAACCACCCTTCGACGCCTATTGTGACATGAAGACGGACGGCGGCGGCTGGACGCTGGTGTTGAACCTCGACACCTCGGACGGCCACGTGATGTGGTGGGGCAACCCGAAGTGGACCGACGGCACGAGCCACGGCGCCGCCGCGACCGCTCGCACCGCCGATCACGTGAGCGTCGGCTGGAAGAACTACGCGGGCGCCAAGGAGATCCTGCTGATGATCCACAACGAGGGCACGACGATCGGCTGGCGCTCGTTCACCAAGATGACCCCGGAGCCGATGCTCGTGCACGTCAACGGCGGCGATAACGTCCTGATCGGCGCGGACAAGAGCAACAGCATCGCCGGGGTCTGGGCGGGCGAGCGGCTGGTGCGGATCTCGACGGCGCTCTACGCCAACCGCTGCGTGACGACCGGGGGCTCGTGCACGAGCGGCGCGAGCGGCTCACCCGACGGCGATCGCATCGGATCGATCCAGGCGTCGCCCGCGGATAACGTCGGCGGCGGCCTCGGTAACTGGCATGACATGAACTACTGCTGCAACGGCAATTACGCCGGCAAAGCCTGCAACGGCGGGGCGTTTCGGACCGCCTCGGAGGCCCAGTCGGGGTGGGCGCCGTGTTACGGCGGCAACGGGCACTTCGGCACCGACACCTTCGCCCCCGCGCCCAACACCTGCACCAACGCCAACTGCGGCGTGGCGAGCTGGTCGCAGACCAACGGGCTCACCTACGACTATTCGCTGATGCTGCGCTGAGTTCGTGGGCGCTGGAGATGTCAGCGTTCGCGCAGGAGCAGTTTTCGCGCATGCCTGCTGCGCCAGCGCCGCGCGGCGCGTGGCCCCGGCTCCGGACCGTCCGTCGGCCGCCCGCCGCGTGGCTACGCGGCCGCGACTGGTCGTTTTGAACCGCTCCCCTATAAAACGCGGGTGAGCCTCTCCGAAGATGTGAATACCCTCGGCCGCACGCTCGGGCAGGTGCTCGCCGAACAGGAGGGCCCGGCGTTCCTCGAGCAGGTCGAGCGGCTGCGCGCGCTCGTGCGCGAGGTTCGGGCCGGCGGCGATGATCGCCCGCTGCGGGCGTTGCTCGAGGGGCTCGACGTGGCGACCGCGGAGAAGCTGGTGCGGGCGTTCGCGCTGTACTTCCAGCTCGTCAACCTCGCCGAGGAGCGCGAGCGGGTGCGATCGCTGCGGGCGCGCTCGGGGCCGCGGCGGCAGAGCCTCGAGCAGGCGATGATCGAGCTGCGTGACATGGGCCTCGGCGCCGACGAGGTCGAGCGGCTGATCTCCGGCGTGCAGCTCGGCCTGACCTTCACCGCCCACCCGACCGAGATGCGCCGCCGCACCGTGCGCGCCCACCTCGTCGAGGTCGCCCGCGCGATCGCCGACCTCGACGACCCGAACGCCGTCGAGCGGATCGCCGCCCACGTCGAGGTCCTGTGGCGCACCCCCGAGCTCCGTCACCTGCGCCCGACCGTCCAGGACGAGGTCAAGGGCGGCCTCAGCTACGTCCAGGTGATCGCCGGCGCCCTGCCGGAGCTGGAGCGCGACCTCCGGCGCGGATTCCAGGCGACCTTCGGCCGCGACACCGCTGCCGCGCTGCCACTGGCTTTCAGCAGCTGGATGGGCGGCGACCGCGACGGCAACCCCTTCGTCACCCCCGAAGCGACCCGCGACACCCTGCAGCTCCACCGCGAGCGCGCGCGCGAGCTCCTGCTCGCCCGCGTCCGCGACGCCTACGGCGAGCTCAGCCAGGAGGACGGCGGCGAGGCGACCTTCCGCAACGAACTCAAGGCCCTCGGCGTTTGCATCCGCGAGCGCGAGCCGCTCGACGTCGACGCGCGAGTCGGCGCCCTCGACGTCCGCCTCCGCGCCGCCGGCCAGCACCGCAGCGC
>NZ_JACCSO010000298.1 GCF_013812955.1 Nannocystis sp.
GATCTCGCCGCCGCCGTGCAGGCGCAGGAATCCACCTGGCCTTCGGGTCATGGTCGAAGAGACAGGCGCGGGCGCGACCGGCTCGCGGGGCTCGAGAGGTTCACCGGGCACGGCTGGTTCTTCGAGCCCGGGCTGTACGGGGCCCTCGAGCGGTAGAGGCTCGGGTAGAGCAGGCGGAGTGGGTAGCGGCACCAGGGGCTCGGGCTCCTGGCTCGTCGGGGGCTCGACCGCGGCGGCGACGAGCACCGCGGCCGCGTCGGCGAGCGCGGCGCAGGTCTCGTCATGGACCTCGCGCACTTCACTGCGCGTGCCGACCGAGAGCCGCAGAAGTAGCGTATAGCCGCGGTCACGGACGACCTGCGCCTCGATCTGGGCCTCGCCGGGCGCCAGCGGACGACGCAGCCGCCGCTCGATCGCCGCCGCGAAGCCGGCCCGATCGGGGCAGCCCGGCGGCGCCGTCCACTGCAGCCCGTCCGCAGGCGCGGTCACCGGGGCGGCAGCGAGCAGCCATCCGAGGGCAGGGGGCACGAGCATCGCGGCGCAACGATAACACGGGCCTCCCGTCGCCGACCCGAAGCGCCAGGCCGACCGCTGCCATCGCGACCCCACGCAGACCGCTCACAACGAGCTCATCCGAGGTCCTGCGCGCCGCGGTCACCCGGGAACCCGTCGCCCCCCGAGAGGGGCCGATCCAGGCGAGCCTCTCGATCAGCGTCACCCTGCGCCCGGATGGCTCCGCGCTCAGGTCTTGAGCTGGGCGCGCGGGGTCTCGGAGCCGCTCACGCGCACCGGCAGGTCGACGATGTCGCGCAGGATCGGGTGGGTGCCGAACACCGCCGGCCCGGCGAGCTCGATCCGGGGATACCTGGCGAGGAACATCTGCAGGGCCGCGGTCGCCTCCATGCGGGCCAGGGACGCCCCGATGCAGAAGTGCGGGCCGTTGCCGAACCATGGGCTCGAGTTGGTGCGGCGCCGGATATCGTAGACATCGGGGTCGGGCGCGTACGCTGGATCGCGCAATGCGCCCATCATATTGAGGAACACCGGCTGACCGCGCTGGATCGCGGTGCCGTTATACACAAAGCTCTCGCGCGCGAAGCGGGGCAGGCCGCCGCCGCGGCCGAAGGAGTTGAAGCGCAGGGTCTCGTCGAGGGCGAGGCGGGCCAGCTCCGGGTCCTGGCGCAGCAGCGCGAGCTGGTCGGGGTGGCGCAGCAGCTCGTGGATGGTGTAGGTGGTCAGGTGGACCGTGGTGTCGGAGCCGCCGACGATGAGCCCGCTGATCAGCGAGACCAGCTCCTCGTCGCTGAGGCGCTGCTCGTCGTCGCAGGCGTGGATGAGGTGACTCAGCAGATCGTCCGCGAGCGGGTGGGCGCGGCGCTCGCTGATGCATGCGCGGACGAGGGCGAGCCCGCGCGAGATGGCGGGCATATACGCGGCGAACAGCTCCGGCGCGAGCACCGGGGAGATCGTGGCGATCGCGGCGTCGGCGAAGGCCAGGAAGTCCTCCTCGTCGCCGCGTGGGATCGTCAGCAGGCGGGCGATCACCCGGACCGGGTATTTCACCGAGAAGTCCTGAAACACGTTGATGACGCCCGCTTGCGGCAGCTCGGCCAGCAGCTCGCTGATGATCTGCAGGACCCGCGGGCGGTGGGCCTCGAGCGCGCGGGGGCTGAACGAGGGGGTGACGAGCTTGCGGATCCTGGCGTGGGTCTCGGGCGGGACCATGAACAGGTCGTGCTCGCGCAGGGCCACGAAGTCGGGGTATTGCGCCCGGAGCTCGGCCGAGAAGCCGGCCCCGAGCGTCGGGTCGGTGGCGAGCCGCGGATCACGGATCAGCGCCATGATGTCATGATAACGAAAGACGATGTGGCCCTTCACGGCCTCCCAATAGTAGATCGGGGCCTCTTCGCGGAATCGACGCAGCAGCGGGTGAGGATCGGCGAGGAACGCCGGATCGTCCGGGTCGAATCGGAGCGGTTGTGTGGACATTTCGACGCTCATGACCGGCTTCATATCATGATATCATGGGGCTGACGGCGCGGGCTCTCGCTGCAGCTTTGGCGACCTGAAGGCGCGCGGCGCCCGATTGTCCGGGACCTCGGCGAAGGATCCGCCGCCGGGCGCGGGATCCCGTATAGTCGCGGTGTGCCCGCTCCCGCGAAGACCACGCTCAAGGCCGTCCTGCTCGCCCAGCTCGAGGAGGCGCTGGCGACGGCGCGCGCGGCCCACAAGGCCGCCGTCGAGGGGGCGACGCACGCCGAGGCCCGGCCGGAGAACGTCAAGGACACCCGCGGGCTCGAGCAGTCGTACCTCGCGCGGGGCGTCGCGCAGCGGGCGGCCGAGCTCGAGGCCGCGGTGGCGGGGATCGCCGGCTGGCAGCCGCGCGTCTTCGCTGCGGACGCCGCGATCGCGGTCGGCGCGCTGGTCGAGGTCGACGACGATGGGCGCGTCCGGCACTTCTTGCTCGCGAACCATGGTGGCGGTCTGTCGTTGCCGGGCGAGGTCACGGTCGTGACCCCCAGCTCGCCGATCGGCCGCGCGTTGCTGGGCCGCCGCGTCGATGACGACTGCGAGGTCAACCTCGGCGGCGTGCCGCGTTTGCTCAGCATCACCGCGATCGCGTGATCCGCACCCGCGCTCGCGCGATCCCGTGTGCGGTGAGCGATGAGCGGCGCCTCCCCCGCGGTTCAATGCTCCGGTCCGATCCCGGGCGCCGATCGTGACGCGTGGACCGTGTAGTCCATGGGGGGCCATTGGCGAGCGCGGACCACGGTTAATGTTCAAGACATGCGCCGAGACATTGAGGGCCGCTTGCGAACGACGCTGGTTTTGTTGCTATTCGCGGGCTGCGCCGAGCGTGACCCCGAGTCGGGATTCAGCGCCACGCAGCCGACATCGTCCGTCTCCGACGGGACGACCACCGCCAGCACGGACACCAGCACCGGCGCGACATCGACCGCCGATACGACCGGCGCCGTGTCGGCGACGACGAGCGACTCGACCACTGGACCGACCACCGGGGCCGACGGGACCAGCGGATCCGGGGCCGTGGAGAGCAGCGGCAGCGATGAGACCGGGTCGACGGACACCGCATCGACCGGCGAGGACACGGCGCCGAGCTACCCGAGCTTCGCGGTCGACGTCTACCCGCTGATCGACGCGCACTGTGCCTGCCACGAGGACGACCAGGGGGCCGGCATGCTGCGCCTGAGGCAGGAGGATGCATACACCAACATGGTCGATCAGCCCTCGAAGCAGCTGCCGGCGATGATGCTCGTCGCGCCCGGCGCGGCGGAGTCGAGCTATCTGTGGCACAAGCTCAATGACAATCAGGAACAGGTCGGTGGCACGGGCAAGCGGATGCCGTCGGGTGGGATGCTCGGCATGGATGACCTCGCGCTGATCCAGCTGTGGATCGAGGAGGGCGCCAAGCCGTAGCGACATTGGCCCGGGTCTCGTGCGCGTGATCGCGCGCGGAAGCCTGGCCCGGGGTCCTCAGATTGAGAGACCACGAGGTCGCAGACCTGCCCATGAAATCGGGCCCCGGTGTAGGCTGGGTGCACATGGCGATCGAGGATGAGGGGGCCGCAGGAGCGGCGGCGTCGGTCGGCGATGGCGCCAGCCGACGGGTGCTCGCGGCCTTCGCTGCGCGCGCCGAGTACAGCGTGACGGTCTCGGTCGACCGGGTGCTCGCGGCGAAGATCCCATTTTATACCGGCCTCCCGCGCGAGGTCGTCGCCGCGGCGATCAGGCGCGTGTACGCGACGGTGGAGCAGGACCTGGAGCTGGGCCAGCCCCGGGCCTTCCCGGCGTTCCTGGCCGCGCTCGGCACCCAGCGTTCGGCGCAAGGCGTCGCCGTCTCCGAGATCCTCAGCGGCATGAACATCGGCTTCGAGGCGGTCTCCGAGGACTTCGACGTGTACTTCGCCGACGACCCCGAGGCGCACGTGTATTGGGAGCGTTCGCGGGCGCGGATCGCCTATGGGGGGGTGAGCGCGCTGGCGGACGCCTACCTGAGCGCCCGCGAGAAGGTGATGCGCGCCCAGGCCGACGAGATCTTGCGCCTGTCGACGCAGGTCCTGCCGGTGCACCGCGGCATCCTGCTGTTCCCGCTGGTCGGCACCATCGACGCCGCGCGGGCGCAGGCGATCCTCGAGGTGCTGCTCGCGGTGGTCAGCAGGCACAACGCGAAGGTCGTGCTGGTCGATGTCTCCGGCGTGCCGGTGCTCGACGCCGAGGCAGGCGCGTATCTGAGCCGCACGGCGCAGGCGGTGCGTTTGCTCGGCGCCAGGGCGATCCTGGTCGGCACCAGCGCCGCGGTCGCACGCACGATGATCGCCGCGGGCGTCGACCTCGGCTCGCTCAAGACCCTCGCGGATCTCGAGAGCGGGCTGCAATATGCGCTGTCGCTGATCGGCCGCCAGATCGTCGCCCGTTGATCCGCTGAAGACGCTGGCGCCCCCCGAACTACTCCTCGCGCCCGCCCCCGAACAGGCCGGCGCGCACGAGGTAGGGGCCGATCTGGGTCACCGGCACCAGGAAGGAGCGCAGCGCCAGCGGCCGGTAACCATGGGCGTGCTGGAGCGCGTGGCCGGCCTCATGGCAGGCGACGCCGACCGCGGCCAGCGAGCGGCCATAATAGACATCCTCCGACCGACGCAGGACATTGTGGCGCGGGTCGTAATGATCCGACAACAGGCCGCTGGTCGGCTCGATGTGTGCGACGGTCAAGTGGAGCGCGCCGCGCCCGGGTTGAGCGCCAGCCGCGCCGCCGAGCAAGTGCGACAGCGCGTGAACGAGATCACAGGTTACGCAGGACCCGATCGCGGGGCGGCGGCCAGGTCAGCGGGTGACAATCGGCGGGCTGCAGCTCGTCATCCTCGAGGCCCACCGGCGGGGTCTCGAGCATATCGCTGAGGTCGGCCAGCATCGACCGCGCGAAGCGAGCGACAGCGGTGGCACGAGCGCCGCGACGTACGACGCCCGGCCAGTCGAGCTCCGCGAGCGCGCTCACACCGTGCACGGTCTCTTGATAGCGGGCACGGCCATCGAGCTTCGTATCAGTGAGATACCCGAGGTAGCTCTTGGGGTGCCGGTGACGCTCGTCGATGCGCCAGTCGTGGCGCTCTCGGTGCTGCTTCGGCACGCTGGCGGTGGCCTGGAATTCGGGGTCCTCGACCCGAAACGCCTCGACGTCGCAGGTCGCGGCGTCCAGGCGACAGCGCCGCTCGGGCCCCGGGGCGGTCGCTCGCGCGAATGCGCCTGGATCGGCGAAGAAGTAGGCCTCGGTCATCGGGGCCATCAGATGGAAGGAGCAGCGCGTCCGCAGATCCTCGCGCGTGCGATCCGCCTTCGAACCCTCCATCTTCCAGGTGCCCAGGTTGTGGGTCACAGCGTCCCGCAGCGCCCGGGTGATGTTGCCGGGCTCGCCGTCGTTGTGAAGCTCCACGTCCTCGAGGGCCAGCACAAAGTCTGGCCGGGGCCGGTCCGTGCGGCCGCCGGGCGCGAAGCAGCCGATGATCTCTTTTGCGAACTTCTCGAGGTTCAAGAGATGTCGCCGCTCGCGGTAGGTCTCGTAGTCGGGCGGCAGCCGGGCCGAGGTGAAACCGTCGAAGCGCGGCTTGCTGATGAATTCGTGATCGGGGAACAGACGGCGCAGGGAGCCGGCGAACGCCTTCTCCTCCATCGCGCCGGTGGTGAGCAGCACGACCCGGGCCATGTCACTCCACGTCGAGGTCGCCGTTGCTGCCGAACTCGAGGTGGCTGAACAGGTCGCCGAGCGAGAACTGGGCGAGATACTCCGCGTCGAACATGTCGGTCAGCGAGCGCGGCGAGGTCTCTTGCTTCGGCTCGATGACGTAGATCTGGCCCGGGTCGTCGTGGAACTGGTCCAGCACGGTCTCGGATTGGGTGGCCAGCACGATGCGCAGGTCGTGCTCGGTGGCCCAGCGGCGGAAGGCGGCGATCAGGACGCGGATCGCATGCGGATGCAGCGAGGTCTCGAGCTCGTCGATCGTGACCATGCCGCCGCGTTTGCAGGACGCCACGGCGCAGAGTTGGAGCAGCGCGGTGATGAGGCCGGTCGACTCACGGGAGATCGGGATCTTTCGATCGGGCCACCGCCGATCGCGGATCATCATCGTCACGGTGTCACCGGCCTGCTCGAAGTCTAGTCTTTTAACGTGCGGGAAGGCTTCGCGCAGTGTGGAGATGACGAAATCGAAGCGGTGCTCGGTTTCACTGTCGTCGCGCCAGTTTCGGAGCAGCGGGAAGACGTTCTCACCGCTGCGCTCGAGCGCAGTGTCCGACGAGTGCGTAGAGCCGTAACGTAATAGATGCTGGATCCGATAATTGTACGTCCGGTACGACGCGAAATGGATCGATGTCGACGCAAGCCAGCTGCCAGCAAGAATGTCAACGAGTAACTGTGGTATCTGGGACTTCTCGAGGAACTCCAAGTCGCTCAGTGTAAAAGTCTTTTTGTTATCCCTAGCGAATACCTCCGGTTTCTGCTCAAGGATCTGTTGAGCAGTCTCCGAACAAATGGCTGGGAGAACGCGTGGGCCCAGGCTAATACGCTTGACGTCGCTGTCATCCTTGCCTTCGGAAGAGCCGAAGGCTCGCGAGAAAACGACCCTGTCGTCGCGCTTCAACTGCTCGGCACAGAGCGGGGCGATGGCCCCTGCTGCTATTGTAATATCGATGTCCCATGCGACCGTCTCGACCGAGAGGCCCACGCCCGGAGACGACGTTGCCGGGGCGTTCAAGTTGCGAAAATAGGCCGTGCCGCCGAACAGCTGCTTTACGGCGTCGTTCACGCTGCTGTCGATGGAGATCCGGATGAACTCCGGGAGCGCGAGCAGGGTGGACTTGCCGGCGCGGTTGGGTCCGACGATCGCCGACACACCCGGCGGGACGGTCCAGTCCACGCGGTTGAGCGGACCGAAGGCCTGGGCGCGGAAGGCGAGGTGCATGCCGGGGAGCCTAGACCGTGGGGTCCCGGCCTGTCCACGGTGGCGGGCGCGAGCGCGCAGCGCTTCCGGCGCGGGTTCCATCAGGGCCGCAGGAATTGATACCTTGCGCGCGTGACGGAGCCCTCCGAGCCGGCATCCTGCGACGAGCCGGTGGCAGCAGCCGCGGCCGCGTCCAGAGCGACGCCCGAGCCGCCGGCGGCCAGCGAGGCGCGGCCCGAGAGCCAGGACCCGCAGGCCACGGGCTTCTTCAGCTCGTTGCCGGCGGGCGGGCGCCTGGGGGGCCTGTGGATGCGGTTGGGGCTGCTGCTCGGTCGCCAGCTCGCGGTGGTGATCCGCGACGATCACGTGCTGCTGATCCTGATGGCGGCGGTGGTCGGCGTGACCAGCGGGGCGGCGGCGGGCGCGTTGCTGGCGTGGATCGCGTACGCGATCGCGCTGTTTCCGGCGGGTGAGCACGGCGACTCGCTGCTGCGCTGGGTGCTCGTGCTCGGCGTGCCGGTGCTCGGCGGCCTGCTCGTGGGTCTGCTGCACTTGTTTCTGCGGCGCACGATCCGGCAGCCGCTGGTGCTCGGGATCCCGGCGGTGATCGAGGCGATCACCCGCGGCGGCGGACTGATCCGTGGCCGTCAGGCGCTGGTCGTCGGCGTCGGCACCGGCATCACGATCGGCAGCGGCGGATCGTGCGGGCACGAGGGGCCCTCGGTCGCGCTCGGGGCCGCGGTCGGCAGCGTGCTGTCGCGCTTCTTCGGGCTGCGCCGGCGCTGGCACCTGTCGATGGTCGGGGCCGGCTGCGCGGGCGGGCTCGCGGCGGCCTTCAACGCGCCGCTGGCGGGCGTCATCTTCACGGTCGAGATCGTGTTCGGCGGGGCGATCGGCGGCAACGTCGGCACGATGTCGGTGTTCGTACCGTTGATCGTCGCGGCCGTCGCCGGGACCCTGACCTCGCACACGATCCGCGGCGAGCACCTGACCTTTCAGGCGGTCTCGCACGGCGACGGAATGTTGTCGGAGATGCTGTTCTTCGTGGTCCTCGCGGCGCTCGCCGGGATCGTCGGCACCGCGTTCGGCCGCGCGATCATTCGCAGCGCCCGAAGCTTCGACGAGCTGCGTCTGCCGATGTGGGTCAAGCCAGCGCTCGGGGCGCTCGGCGTCGGCCTGCTCGCGGCGCTGGTCTCCAACGAGCTGCTCGGCGCCGGCCATTCGTTGCTGGCGAAGGCGCTGGAGGGCCAGCTGGCGTGGAAGCTGGCGTTTGCGCTCGGGGCCCTCAAGATCGTCGCCACCGCGCTGACGGTCGGCAGCGGCGGGTTCGGCGGGGTGTTCATGCCCTCGCTCTACGTCGGCGCTTGCCTGGGTACTCTGGTCGGGGAGGGCGCGCACGCGGTGCTCGGCCCGGGCGCCGAGGGCCTCGGCGTCTACGCGCTGGTCGGCATGGGGGCGATCTTCGCGGCGACGATGCACGCACCGCTGACCCCGATCGTGATGATCTTCGAGCTGACGCAGGATTACGCGATCATCTTGCCGCTGATGCTCGGCTGCATCTTGTCGGTGTTCGTCGCCCGCCGCGTGTATCCATTGAGCTTCTTCAAGGACTCGCTGCGGGTCCGCGGGGTGATCCTCGGCGGCGAGGCCGAGGTCGAGGTGATGAAGCGCGGCCACGTGCACGAGCTGATGGCCCCGCCGCCGCCGGTGCTCGAGCTCACCGCGAACCTCGATCAGATCCGCCGCGCGACCCTCGACGCCGACCTGTGGGCGACCTTCATCATCGACGAGGCCGGCGCGGTCGTCGGCTTCATCAACGGCAATACGCTGGCCCGGCGCATGCTCGCGGGCGAGATCACGGCGACCTCCACCGCCGCCGATCTGATGAGCACCGTCGGCCTGCCGTTTCTGTATTCCAGCGACACGCTCGCGGGCGCGATGCTGGCGTCGGCCCGCTCCGGCATGGAGCTGCTCCCGGTCGTCGACGAGGACCGGCGCCTGATCGGCGTGATCCGTCGCGGCGACCTGCTCGCACACTATAGCGACAAGGTGCTCGGCGAGCAGGAAGAGGCCGTGCATCTGCACGGCGAGGCCCCCCACGGGCACGAGCTCGGGCTCGGCAAGGGCATCATCCTCGAGCGCCTGGTGGTCAGACGCCGCTGGGCCGGGCGCAGCCTCGCGGCGCTCGAGCTGCGCAGCAAGACCGGCGTCACCGTGCTCGAGTGGGACCGCGGAGACGCGGTGCTGCCGGTCGATCCCGACGCGGCGCTGCGCGAGGGCGACGTGCTCGCGGCGGTCGGCACCCGCGAGCAATTCCTGAAGGCGCGGCTGCTGCGGTGATCGGTCCGCACGCGCCGGTGTGCGCGGATGCGGGCGCTCGCGCATGCCCGGTCCATGGCCACCTGGCGGGTATCGGTGGTACGGTCGGGGATGTCGCTGCGTCTCGGTCCGCTCGCGCTGCTCGCCGCGCTGCTCGCGTGTGACGGACGTGGTGAGGTCGGGAAGCCCGTGAACAGCCCGTCCGGGCCGCCGGATGCGTCCGCGGGGCCGGTTGTGGTCGGGGCGCCGGTGGCCGCGGTGGATCCGGTCGACGAGGCGCCGGAGGGCACGGAGTTCCCGCTCGGCTGGTGGCGCGGCGATGATGTCTGCCTCGAGCTGTTCGCGAACGGCGACTTCGAGATCAGCGTGCAAGGGTCGGGGCCGAAGGTGCTGATCTTCGGCGGCGCCAGGCTGACGGCCACCGGGCCAGACGCCTTCGCGCTCGAGCTCACGGTCGCGAAGATCTGGAAGGGCCGCTATGTCAGCGCGTGCCGCAAGCACCACGAGACCGGCGAGTGGAGCGAGGCCCAGGAGGCGCTCGGTGTCACCTTCACGCCCGGGAACAAGGCGACGCTGAAGCTGCGACGCGCGGGCGATGGCGCGGTCGAGCTGTGTGGTGAGCGCTGCGCGACGCTGCGCCGCGAGACCCCGGCTCTTCGCGGTCGCTGGCGACGAGCTGGGCTCGACGACCTCTCCCAGCCGGAGCCGCCGTGGGCCGCCGACGACCTGCTCGAGCTCAAGATCGGCAGTAGCTCGCACGTGTGGTCCGGCGGCGAGGGCACGCAGCGAGCGACCACGTACGGCGCGGGCATCGCGGTCGCGAGCGGCGACGATCGCTTCGTCGTCACGTTCACGCCGGGATCCTTCGCCGACGTGCCGGCCGGCGCCACACCGACGCTGTTTGGCGCGCCGCTGACCCTGATGAAGCCGCGGACCCTGAACGTGCGCCGACTCGCCGGCATGAAGCTCGAGGCTTGTGATGGCGCGCGATGCGGCCTGCTCGAGCGGCAGTTCGACGCCTTCGACTACGAAGT
Organism: Nannocystis sp.; assembly: GCF_013812955.1. Classification (GTDB taxonomy): domain Bacteria; phylum Myxococcota_A; class Polyangia; order Nannocystales; family Nannocystaceae; genus Nannocystis. The sequence continues at coordinate 10,307 of NZ_JACCSO010000298.1, forward strand.
GAAGTGACGCGCCGCCGCTTCCCAGGCGGGCGACAACGCCGAGCTCAGGGCCGCCTCGGCTTTCATCGAGCTCGCGCTCGAGCGCTGCGACTGGCAGTTCCTGACCCTGTGATGCCGCGACCCGGGAGGCCGGGTCACAGCATCATGATCACAGGCAGCGCGGGGCGCTGAAGCTGCCCTCGAGCGAGGGCACCGGGACCGAGAAGAACGGGTTGACGTGGCACAGACGCCCCTCGACCGTGTTGTCGTCGACCGAGAAGATCTGCAGGGTCGCGTCGAAGCTGCCGCCGCCGAAGCTGCAGTCCTGGTTGCCCTCGTCGCCGGTCTCGAAGGCGCCGCCGTGCACGTCCTGACCGAGCAGGTTGTAGGTGCCCGGGCTCTGGAACTCGGGCGGGATCACGATCGTGACCTGCCAGTGTCCACCGCACTGCAGCAGCGCCTCGGGGTCGGCGCAGGTGAAGGTCTGGTCGGAGAGGGTGACCAGGATCGTGCCCGGGTCGAGCTCGCCGCCGCCGCTGGCGGTGCCGCTGGTCGAGGTGTTGTCGGGCTTCGGCGGCACCTGCGACTTGGTGTACGCCATCAGCGTGGTGATGTCGCCGAGCGGCACGGCCTCGCCCTCGCAGGGGATCACCGGCGGCGGCTCGCCATCGGTGTCGGTGGCGCCCGTGGAGCTACCATCGGTCGCCAAGGTGGTGGTGCTGGTGCTCGTATTCACATCGGTGTCGCTGGGGTCGTAGCCGCTGGTCGTCACCCCCTCGCAGCCCTTCTCGGTGCAGCCCCATTGGCCGTCGATGCAGCTGCAGGTGTTGCAGCCGTCGTCGGCGGGCTTGGACTCGCCGTCCTGGCACATCGCGGGCACGGTGGTCTGGCCCTCGCAGGCCTTCTCGGTGCAGCCCCACTCGCCGTCGATGCAGCTGCAGGTGTTGCAGCCGTCGTCGGCCGGCTTGGTCTCGCCGTCCTGGCACTCCACGGCGCCATCGGTCTCGTTGCCGATCATCTTCGGTCCGAAGTCGCAGGCGCTGAGGGTGAGGCCGACGAGGGCGCCCGCGAGCATGAAGGAGGCGGTGGAGAGGAAGTTAAGCTTGGTCATCGTGCGAGGTGTTTGTCCGGCCGACCCCGGCTCTGTGTGCGCGTCTCGAGAAAAAGATCGGAGACCCCACGCACGACAGCAGTGTCAGCCCTCGTCGCACGCGCCGCGCACGCGCTCGGCCAGCACCGAGCCGGCATGCGCGCGCAGGAACACCGCCGCCTCGGCGCGTCCCTCGGGCTCGCGCCCCGCAGCGC
>NZ_JACCSO010000302.1 GCF_013812955.1 Nannocystis sp.
CAGCGCGACCGTTCAGAACGCCGCGGTGTTGTCGTCGGGCATCACGCGGAGGTGCGGGTCGGCGAGGCCTGATCGCGGGAGGCTCTGCGAACGGAAAGTGGGTATTCGAAACTCCCGTCCGCATTCGCATCGCTAGCGTCAGCGCCTCATTGCACATCCACCGATCGGACCCATAGTGTCCCAGCCGCGACGACCTGGTCGCGGCGAGGATAATAGAATGACGACAAAAAACGATGTGATCGAAGCTGCAGAACACCTGAAGAACAAGGCGACGCAGGCGGCCGAGAAGGTCGGTCATACGGCGTCCGAGACCGCACACAAGGTCGGTCATGCGGCGTCCGAGACCGCGCACAAGGCCGAGCACGCGGCGAGCGACGCCGCCCAAAAAGTGAAGGACCTCGCGGGTCGTGTGGCCGACAAGGTCGAAGAGAAGGCGCATGACGCCGGCCAGGCCCTCAAGGGTAAGTGAAGCCCTGAAGCCGAACTTCGGCTCTTGAGCAGACCGAGGGCGCACCGCGTATACGCGGGCGCCCACGCTTGTTTAAACAATCGTCGTCGCCTTGCTCGCCGGGCTGTCCGCCGGCCAGCGCCAATGCGCGGCGCGGCGAGGCCTAATTGCGACAAGCGCACATTGCGCAGTCCAGGAGCGCACGCGAGCCGTCGATGCCGCGCGATCGCCGGTGAACCGCAGAAGGCCCATGGCGGGGTGCATGGGGGTATTGCGATAAAATACAGCGTATTTGTCCTCGACCATCAGGGTTTTCCCGACAATGCGGCCACGCTGGACTGGGGAAATCCATGATGCTCCGAACCATGTCCGTCGCCCTGCTCCTCGTGACCGTCGCCTGTGATCCCACGGAGGCCGGCGAGGCCCCGACGGCCGGCAAGACCGACGGCAAGACCGACGGCAAGACGGCCCCCATCGCGGGCAAGCCAGCGGCCACCCCCGACCCTGCCCCGTCGCCCGTCGCCGAAGACGTTCGCCCACAGGCCCCCGGCGAGGCCCCGGGCCAGGACGTTCGAGCCGCCTTTTCGAGCTGTCTACGCGGCTGTGAGGACAAAAAGCCCGCTGACCGGGCCGCGTGTCGCTTCAACTGCGAGGGACCCGCCACGACCCCCGCCGGTGTGACGACCGCCGTCGTCGACTCGGACCCGGTGGAATACGTCGTCGGCTGTTTTGACCGCTGTTACAGCGACGGCAAGCGCTCGGAGACCTGCACGAGCGCCTGCAAGAGCGCCGTCGCGGCCCTCCCGGCGACGCCGTCGGCGGCCGTGCTCGACAGCTTGGGCACCTGCCTCGACGCCTGTCACAACAGCAAGCACGTCAGCGAGACCGACCGGGCGACCTGCGGGCTCAACTGCACCCAGGTCGCCCGCGTCGCCGGGCCCGCGCAGCCGCGGCCGTGAAGCGACGCCGACATGATCGTGACTGCAGACACCCGGCGCAACCTCCGCCTGATCAAGCTGACACACACGGCCGCCTGGGCCGTCTTTGCAGCCGCTATCCTCGCGATCCCGGTCGTGACCTGGATGGGAGCGCTGCGCTCGGGCCTCTGGCTCAGCTTACTTGTGCTCGTCGAGGTGGCGATCCTGAGCGCCAATCGCATGCAATGTCCGCTGACGAGCATTGCCGCGGGCTACACCAATGATCGCTCCGACAATTTTGACATCTACTTGCCGCTTTGGCTGGCGAAGCACAACAAGCTGATCTTCGGCTCACTGTTCGTTGTGGCCGAGGCCTTCTTGTTATGGCGGTTCGCCGCGGCCTGAGAGAGCGAGCCCGACCGCCATGCAGATCTCCGCCGAAGCGAAGTCCGCCGCCATTTTGGTGGTCGACGACAACGAAGCCAACCGATTGCTCGCCCGGAGCACGCTCGAGGACGAAGGGCATCGGGTCGTGCTAGCGACCGGAGGCACGGAAGCGGTCGCTGCGTTCGAACGGGAGCAGCCCGATTGCATTCTCCTGGACGTGTGCATGCCGGACATGGACGGCTTCGCGGCGTGCGCCCATATCCGGGCGCTGCCACGGGGCAAGGAGGTCCCGATCTTGTTTCTGACCGCCCTCCGCGACATCGAGACCTTCGACGGAGCGCTGCTCGCGGGCGGCGACGACTTCTTGACCAAGCCGGTTCGGCCGGCCGAGCTGGTGGTCCGGGTGTCGGCGGCGCTCAAGCTGCGACGCATGAGCGCCGAGCTGCGCGAACACTACGCGCTGCTCAAGGACCAGCGAGACGTCCTGGTGCGCCTCCAGCTGCAAAAAGAGCGGTTGATGGCGTTCGTGGTCCACGATCTCAAGAATCCGCTCAATTCGATGGCCCTCCACGCGCAGATGCTGCTGCGAGACGGCAGTCTGAGCGCCGGTGTGCGCAAGTCGGCGACGAGCATCTACACCGCGGCGCGGGAGCTCGATCGCATGATCCTGAACCTCCTCGACGTGAGCAAGGCCGAGGAGGGGAAGCTGCATCCCCGGTGCTCGGAGCTCGATCTGCACGCGCTCGTCGCCAACATCCTCACCGAGCTCGCGGTCGACGCGGAGCGCCGCCCGGTGACACTCAGGAGCTCGGTCCTGGCCGACCGGGTCCATGCCGACCAGGATCTGCTCCATCGAACGCTCGCCAACCTGGTGGAGAACGCCATCCGTTACGCGCCGCCGGCGACGATGATCATGGTCACTGTGGTGCAGGTGGCCACGGCGATCGAGCTCCGCGTCGCCGACGAAGGCAGCGGGATCTCGGAGGAGATGCGGGAGAAGGTGTTTGATCCCTTCGTGCAGGTCGAGGCGGGCGAGAACCCCCTCGCCCGCGGCGGGCGCGGCCTCGGTCTCGCGTTCTGCAAGCTGGCGGTGGAGGCCCACGGCGGCCGCATCTGGGTCGAGGACGCGGCACCCGGCGCGATCTTCTGCGTGAGGCTGCCCGCCCATGTTTGAGACCGCGACCATCACGCAATCCGAGGCGCTCTACTTTCAGATCCTCGACACGGCGCCCGATGCGATGGTCGTGGTGAACCGGCATGGAAACATCGTGTTCGCCAATGCCCAGACCGAAACGGCCTTTGGACACGCCCGCGCCGATCTCCTGGGCAAGGCGCTCGAGCGGTTGATCCCCGAGCGGTTCTCTGCCGCGCACAAGGGGCATCTCGCGCGCTACTTCGCCGACCCCGGCTTGCGATCGATGGGATCCGGGCTCGAGCTCTTCGGTCGCCGGGCGGACGGGAGCGAGTTCCCCATCGAGGTGAGCCTCAGCCCCGTCCGCACATCCGACGGCGTGCTGGTGTCGGCCGCCATTCGTGACGTCACGGAGCGCAAGCGTATCGAGGCCGCCGCGAAGCTGAGCGCCGATCGCCTCGCCAGCGCGGTCGAGAGCATCCAGGACGCGTTTGCCCTGTTCGACGCGAGCGATCACCTCTCGCTCTGCAACAGCGTCTACCGGAGCTTGATCGGTGAGACGGTCGTCGGTCCCGTCGTCGGCAAGCCGTACCAGGAGCTGCTCGACGCCTGGATGGGGGATCTGGACTTCGCCAGCAACGAGGAGCGCAGGCTGTTTCGCGAAGAGCGCGTGGCGCGGCGCGGCGACCTGGCCGGGTCATTCGACGTCCGCACGCGAGACGGTCGCAGCTTGCGGGTGATCGACCGGCGCACGGCCGAGGGCGTCATCGTGAAGACGATCTGGGACCTCACGGACGATGTGCGACGGGAACAGGAGCTCGGGGCCGCGCGCGCGGCCGCCGAGGCGGCCAGCGCCGCCAAGAGCGAGTTCCTGGCGTCGATGAGCCATGAGCTGCGCACGCCGATGAACGCGATCCTCGGGTTTGCTCAGCTCCTCCAGCGGGACAAGATCGAGCCGCTGTCGGAGCGACACAAAGAGCGCCTGCAACAGGTCTTGAAGGGGGGCGAGCACCTGCTGCGCCTCATCGACGATATCCTCGATCTCTCGCGCATCGAGGCCGGGGGCGTGGCGATCTCGACGGAGTCGATGAGCGTCCGCGAGCTCCTCGACGAAGTCCGAAAGACGCTGGGCCCGATGGCGGCCCGCGATGGAATCGAGGTCACGGTGGATGCCATGCCAGAGGGCCTTCCCCGGGTCGCAGCGGACAGGACGCGCTTCCTGCAGATCTTGATGAACTACGGCTCGAACGCGATCAAATACAACCGTCCGAACGGGAAGGTCACGTTCGGCGCCTTCGCCGTCGACGGCGACCGCCTTCGGATCACGGTCACCGATACGGGCATCGGCATCGCCGCTGAACAGCACGGCAGGCTCTTTCAACCGTTTCAGCGCGCCGGACAGGAGATGGGCCCCATCGAGGGCACCGGCATCGGGCTGGTCATCACCAAACGCCTCGCTGCGTTGATGCAGGGCACCGTGGGCTTTCGCAGCGTGGCGGGCAACGGCTCGCAGTTCTGGATCGACCTGCCCATCGACCGCTCCGCTCCGCTGCCGGACGCGCCGGTCATGGTCCGCGCGGACGAACCCGTGCGCATCGCCGGGCAGCGACGCCCGCTCATTCTTTACGTGGAGGACAATCCAGCCAACGTGCGGTTCATGCGGGATCTGGTGAATTCACTCGAAGACATCGAGCTCGTGACCGCATCGACCGCCGAGATGGGCGTGGAGCTCGCGTGTGAACGGCTTCCGCAGGTCATCATCATGGACATCAATCTGCCGGGGATGAGCGGCCTCGACGCCCTTCGCCTCCTGCGCGGCCAGACGGCGACGAGAGACATCCCGGTGATCGCGCTCACCGCCGCCGCGTCCGAGCGAGACCGGCACCGAGGTCTCGCCGCCGGCTTTTGCCAGTACCTCACAAAACCGGTGCGGGTCGACGAGCTGGTCGAGAGCCTCGAGGCGCTGCTGACATCGCGGTTGCTCGGGCCGAGCACGTGACGCTGGCTACGGCGCCCGCACATTGAAGTCGGCGCCCGTGATCGTGAACCGCCCGTACGCCGACTGCTCGCCGTTCTCCTCGTAGCGCGCCTCCGCCTGGCCGACGATGCGCACGCCGTGGAAGGTGGCATACGCGCTCACGGGGGTGTCCCACGGCGTCACCAGCTGCTCCCCGTTCACCTCCTTACCGCGGTCGAGCGACACGAAGTTCGCGATGTCGCCGCTGGCGTCGAAGCTGAGCACCGCCTCGATCGTGTGCCCGGCGTTGGTGTAGCGCGCGCGCAGCGTCGATTCGTCGACCACCGTCCACGTCACCGGCGCGCCGATCAGCGACCCGGGGGCGAGCAGGCACATGTCGTTGAACAGCGTCACCGTCTCGCTGCGCGTCATGAGTGGCCCCGACTGGTTCACCATGGGGATGAGGCCTGCCACGCGCACCTGGAACGTCGCCTCGTTGCCCACGTACCGGTGAAACACGTCGAATGGCACGCCGCTGCGCGACGCCTGCATGAAGAAGAGGCGCGCCGGCGGGTCGTAGAACTCGTACTGGGTCGCTACGGACTCCATCCACGGTGACCTCGGATCGTTTCGCATCTGCGCGGTGAAGGTGAGCCGTACGTTGTGCACCCGCGGCTTTCCCACCACCCCCGCCCGCTTCAGGTAGCGCTGCAACAGCTGCGGGTACGGCGCGAGGTCGGCCTCGGTCACCAACACCGACATGTTCGTCGACGCCTCGGCGGCCAGCAGGGATGCCGTGTCGCGCACGAACCGGTTGCGCAGGGACTGGGGGCGCTGGTCGGCGATCACGATCACCAGCGGCACCAGCAGCACCGCGTTGGCCAGCGTCCCGAACTTTGCGTCCTGCCACGCCCCGATGATCAACAGCTGCGAGAGCAGCACCCCCGGGAGCGCCACCATCCACCACACGCGCGGCACCACGAGCGCGAGCACGGACGAGCCCATCAGCAGCAGCGCCGCGGCGAGCCATGCCACCCCTGCGCGCGTCGAGATGGCCTGCTGCAGTTGGGGGACCTCGGCCAGACCGAGTCCCTTGACGAAGCCGAGCAGGTGAATGGCACCGTGGAGGCCGAGGAGGAGCGAGAGGACGATGCGCATGCCGGCGCACCATAGGCCTCGCGGCGCTCCTGCGGCGCAAAGATGCGCGCGAAGGCGCGCGAAATCGGTATGCTCCGCCGGTGTACGCCGCCCCCGGAGTCCGCTGGCTGGTCGCCGTGCTCCTGGCCGGGACGCTGCTCCTGGGCGGGAGCCCAGCCGCGGCGGCGCGTCCGGTGATCAGCGCGGGCCGCGAGCGCGAGATCGAGGCCCTGCTCGCGCCGCATCACCTCGGCGATGACCTCACCGCGGGCTGGACGCTGCACTCCGTCGACGTCGAGGTCTCCACCATTCACGTGTGGCTCGCCGGGCCCGAGCAGCGCTTCGCGCACCTGACCCTCGATCACCCCGAACACGCGCCGCCGAGCTCGGGTCGGCTCGGCGGCTTCGCGCTGGCGAGCGTCGACGAGCCGCCGGGCTCCGCACCGGCCGTCGCCCTGCTCGTGGCTGCGCTCGCGCGCAACGACACCGAGGGGTTCTGGCGCACCAAGCGGGCCTACGCGGAGGACGGTGCCCTGCCCGCGGCGAGCCAGCGCCCGCTCGGCGCCGCGGGACCGTGGCTGCGCGACGGGCTGTCGCTGCTCACGCTCATCCTCCTGCTCGGCCTGATCGCGCATGTGCTGCGCACGCCGGCGCCGGGGCCGGGCGACGCCGATCCGCCGGCCCGCACGCCCGCCCGGGTGCCCGCGACGCTGCTGGCGATCTTCACCCTCGGCGTGCTCCTGCGCCTGGTCTTGCCGCGCGAGGTCGGGCTCGAGGCCTGGTCCTTCGCCCGGTTCTTCACGCCGGCCCGAATGCTCGCGGAGAGCCCGCTGCTGGCCGCGATGTTCGACCCGCCGTTGTGGTCGAGCACGCTGATCACCGCCACCGTGCTGGGGCTCTCGTTCTTCGCCTCGCTGACGCTCTTCGTGCACGCCCGCTATCTGCTGGCCAGTCACCGCGCCGCGCTGATCGCCGCCGGGCTGATCGCCATCCTGCCGATGCACCTGCGCTTCTCGCACAGCGACGTGGCCTTCATCGGTTCGATGACGATCAGCTCGCTCGCATTCGGGCTGATCCACGCCGCGACCCGCGAACGCCGGTGGCCGCTGGCCGCCGTCTGCCTGCTCTCCGCCGTGTTGCCGATCGCGCTGACCTACGAGCTCCGCCCCGACAACATGGTCTACTTCCCGCTGCTGCTCGCCACGGCCTTCGTCGACCAGGGCGTGTGGGTCGACAAGCCGCCGCCGAGCAGGGGCCGGATCGCCCTGGTCGCCCTGGTCGTGTGCGCGGTGACCTTCGGCTTCGGGATCCCCAACCTGCTCGCGCATCACGACGAGCAGGTCCGCGGCGGCCTGAGCCTGGACACGCTCGGGTCGGCGCTCGAAGTCGCGTTCAGCTTCACCCACAACTGCCTGCTGAACCCCGAGTTCACGCCGCCCGGCCTCGCGCTGCTGGCGATATTCGGCGCGTTTGACCTGATCCAGCGCGGGCGCCGGCGCCTCGCCGCGTTCCTGATCGGCTGGCTGCTGATGTTCCTGATCACGCACGCCTACGTGGTCCCGATCGAGCCCTATATGCAGGCCCGCTATCACCTGCACCTGGTGATCCCCTTCGTGCTGCTGGCCGCGTGCGGGATCGAGGGCCTGATCCAGCGAATGCGGGGGCGCCCGCGCGGACGCTGGATCCTGGCGGCGCTCGGGCTCTATCTGCTGGCGTCGCCCTTGATCCACCTCCCGTTCATCCGCAACGTGGAATTCAACGATCCGCGCGAGTGGCTGTGGGTGCACGCGCAGCGCGAGACGATCCCGGAGGGCTGCACGATCCTCGAGTATACCGGGCGCAACGTCGGCTCGCGCTTCACCAGGGTCGGCGCCTGGACCGGCCACGGGGCCCGGTTCTCGCGCTGGACCGTCGTCGAGATGCAGCAGGCCCCAGCGGGAGCGCCGGACCTGCCGGATGCAGCCCGCGCCCTGCTCGAGCATCCACCCGAGTGTCTATATTGGTACGCGGGCTTGCCGTGTTGGGGCAGCAAGCCGGATGGCTACGAGGGGCAGCTGGCCCCCGCCTGCGAGGCGGTCGCAGGGCTCGTGCGATTGCACGAGGTGGCGCGCACGGAGTTCGCCTCGCGCGGATATGACGAGAACCTGGCGCAGGGGCTCGTCGCCGGCCAGGACCTGGTATTAGGGCTGTACCGGGTGTCGCCTCGCTAGGCTCGGACGATATGGGGCCATCCCGGGGGGGATCGACGCCGCCTCGTTCTGCTCGAGGATCGCCGCGAGCGCCACCGCGAGCCGCTCCCCCTCCTGCGAGGTCGCGCCCCGGATCGAATAGAAGATCGCATATCGGCCGGCCACCGCCGGTGGCGTCGGTCCACCAGCGGCCACGAGCCCCACATCGAGCGTGACCGTCGCGTCGCCGCGCCCGCATATCACGCGCAGCGCCCCCCCGGCGCTCACGGCCTGGATCTCGGCGATCTCGAAGTCGGCGAGCGTGGAGCCCGGCATGAGCGGTGTGACCAGCGCGAGCTCGGCGGGGCCTGCCGGAGGTGGCTGCTCGTGCTCGACGCCCGCGGGCTTCGGCGCCGGCTCGTGGGCGATCAGATAGCCCAGCCCGGCGCCGACCCCCATCGCAATACCCGCCACGGCGGCGGCCCGGACCAACCCGGCCAGCGTCCAGCCCGGCGCGGGTCCACCATGTGTTTCGTCCGGCACCTGCGCGCGCGCTCGCGTCATCGGATCACCGGTCTGCGAGCTCCGGGCGGGCCGCGAGCAGCGCGCGGGCGATCGCCTCGGCCGCCAGCGCGTGGGCGTGCGCGTTCGGGTGGATGATATCGCGTGATGGCTTCAGCAGCGCCTCGATCGGCTCATTCCCATAAGCCGCCTCCGCGAGGTTCACACCGACGAACCCGTGTCGCTCCGCCTCTCGCACCACCCTGGGATAGATGGCGAGGTGCTCGGGCAGCGGTCGATCGAGGAACAGGGGGAACACCGCCACGACCACCGGCATATCGCGCGCCGCCGCGACGGCACGAATGCGATCGAAGCCGGCGACCACCACCCCGTCCCACGCCCGCGGGGTCTCGAAGAATCGGGTGAGCTGACCGCCGAAGGGGTCGACCGACGGGCCGAACAGGCGCCACGCAGCGACCCGCAGGCCGCTGTAGATCAGGTGCGCAAACTTGAGCTTGCCGGGCAGATGATGCGAAATCGCGAGATCGGGATAAGGGTCATTCACCACATAAAGCACGACCACCGCGTCCGGCGAGAAGCGGGCCGCCTTGACCTCGAGCGCGCGCGCCTCCTGCATCGTGTTGTAGCCGGGCACCGAGAAGTTCAGCACCTCGGTCGGTCGGCCCCCGCGCGCCTCGCGTAGCGCCCGCTCGAGCGCGGCGCAGGCGTTGCCCTGTGGCAGCGAGCAGTCGCCGCCCACGGAGTCGCCCAGGCAGGCGACGCGGAGCGCACCACCCGGGTTCGTCAGCTCGCGCGGCACGTCGAGCATGCCGAGCGCGTTCGTCGTCCCCTCCCCGCACGAGACCTCCGGCTTCATTTCATAGCGCAGCAGCGGGTCGTCGACGAAGCGCATGAGCCGGTCGGCGTAGGCGCGAGCGGCGATCGAGTTCTCGCGCCGCACGGCACACTCGCCGCCGGCGAGGACGAGGAGCAGCACAGCGACCGCCTCGAGCGCGTGCGTGCGTCCGGCGGTCTCGCGCGAGGCGAGCGCGACGACGGCGAGCAGGAGCACGGTCGCACCGAGCACGCGGGACTCGTCCGGCTCGACGCGGTTGATCCACAACAGCGCCGCGCCGGCCGCAGCGAGCAAACAGGCGAGCACGCGCGCGGGGCTGGGCCGGGTCATGGGCGTCGCTCAGAGCGGGTACAGGAACGCCGCATAAGGGGTCAACGCGCCGACCGCAGCGAGCACCGAGATGATGATCAGGATGATCAGGATGGGGAGCATCCAGAGTCGGCCTCCGGAGAAGACGAACCCGAGCGTGCTGCGGAGGAAAAACAGGCGTCCTGGGCGGGTCATCGGTCAGCTCCGGCGATCCACAGGTCTCCGAGCACCAGGGCGTCGAGCCCCGCGGCGCGGAAGCACCTGCATGCGTCCTCCGGGGAGCATACGATCGGCTCGCCGGCGACGTTGAACGATGTGTTGATCACGGCCGGAACCCCGGTGCAGGCCTCGAAGGCGCGCAGCAGGCCGTGGAGCCGGGGCGCGTCGTGCGGGCCCACGGTCTGCAGTCGCGCCGTGCCGTCGACGTGCACCGCGGCGGCGATGTCGGCGCGGCGCTCGGGGCGAACCGGAAGGATCTCGGTCATCCAGGGGACCGGGTGCGCGCCCTCGAAGTAGTCGGTCGCGCGCTGCTCGAGCATGGCCGGCGCGAACGGGCGGAAGGGCTCGCGGTGCTTGACCCGAGCATTGAGCGTGTCGCGCACGGCAGGGTCGCGGGGGTCCGCGAGGATCGATCGGCCCCCGAGCGCGCGCGGGCCGAACTCCATCGCGCCGTCGAACCACCCGATGATGCGGCCGCGGGCCAGCTGCTCGGCGACGAAGGGGTCGCCGCCCAGCTCGTGCAGCGGCCGCGCGCGCAGCCCGGCAGCCGCGCAGGCGGCCGCGCAGGCGTCGGCAGAGAAGCTGGGACCCAGCCTCGGGCTGATCCGGGCGCTGCGCGCAGGCAGAGGCGTGGCCGGCGAGCCGGCCAGCCAATGGCCCACATAGGCGGCGCCGATGGCCGCGCCGGAGTCGCCCGGGGCGAAGGGCACAAACAGCGGGCGACGCCGGGCGAGACGAGCATTGGCGGCGCCATTGAGGGCCACGCCGCCGGCCATACACAGGGGGAGATCGGGCGGCAGAGTGGCCTCGATGCGCAGGAGCGCCTGCTCGAGCCGCGCCTGGGCGCTATGGGCGATATCCCGGTGGCGATCCTCGATGGGGGCGCCCGGGGCACGCGGAGGGCCGAGCAGCGCGTCGAGGGCGGGAGACGCCATTCGTTCGCGGCCGCCGAGCCGGAGGTAACGCCGCTTGAGGACAAAGCCGCCGCCCTCGCAGAACGGCAATATGCTCGCCATCTCACCCCCGAATGAATCCTTCCCATACGCAGCGAGGCCCATGACCTTATACTCGTCCTCGTTGACCCGAAAGCCGAGGTGGGCGGTGATGATCGAGTAGAAGAGGCCCAGCGAATCCGGGAACAAAATCTCACGCTCGGGGACGATACCGTCCGGGCCGGCGAGCCAAACGCTGGTGGTGGCCCACTCGCCGACGCCGTCGGCGACCAGCACGGCCGCCCGCTCGTAGGGCGAGGAGAAGAAGGCAAAAGCGGCGTGGGAGAGGTGGTGCTCCGAGAACAAGATCTCACCGCGAAAGCCGCCGCGCCGCTCGAGCCAGCGGCGCAGATCGATGCGGCCGTCGAGGTAACGCGACATGCCGCGCACGAAGGCGCCGAGCGACCGCGGGAAAGTGAGGATCCAGGTCTCGAGCTGGCGTTCGAGCTTGGGCAGGGTCTTTTCATAGAAGACCACGGTGTCGACATCAGCCGCCGTGATGCCGGCCGCAGCCAAACAGGCAGCGATCGCGCGCTCGGGATAGGCGTGATCGTGCTTGATGCGAGACAGCCGCTCCTCCTCGACGGCGAGCACGATCTCGCCGTCGCGCAGGAGGCACGCGGCAGAATCATGATAGAAGGCGGAGATCCCGAGGACGTGGCAGGGCATGCAGGTGGCCGGTCAATGAGGGATCAATGCGGCAAGCGCAGGCGCTCGAGCGCGGTGATCGCGGGGTCCTGGCGCGCGCGAAAGCCGGGCGAGCGCCGGGCGCGGAGGCGCAGCGCCAGCGCGAACCACGGCAGCACGAGCGCGTAGACGACGACCAGCAGCGCGAGCACGAGGGCGCGGCGAACTGCGTCGCTGGCGCGGCGGACGCGGGCGAGCAGACCGGCAAGGCGGAGCTTGACGCGCTGGGACGCCACAGCCGGGAGCTTACAGGATCCCTCCATGAGGTCGCGCCGAGCTCCCGCGTGAAGCGAGCCAGCGCCGCTGCGGCCCGCGCGACGGCCCCTGAATCCGCCCAGACCCGGATCTCGAGGGCCGTCGTCACGACCGCGACGTGGGGCTCCGCGCCATCGACGCGCGCGGCCTGGAGCGCCCAGACCTCGCCGGCGCCATCCTCGTCGGTCGCAGGCGCCTCGGCGGCCGCCCGTCCACGAAGGTCGGCACGCGGACCGCCTCAACCTGCGCCGCTCTCGACCCAATTGAGGAGCATGCAGGTTTGTGCGGCGCTGAGCGGCTTGCCGAGCGGCATCGGGCCGCCGCGGCCGCCGACGACCTTGCCCTGCTGATCGAGGACCTTGAACAGCAGATAGCTCTGGCCGATGTTGTTCGGCGTGACGAGGTCCATCGCGGCCGTCTGCGCGGCGACCTTCACCATGCTGTCGCGGAAGGTCTGCGCAGTGCTGAATTTCAAGCCGGCCGCGCCGCCTCCGTGGCAGCCGCAGACCGCCTTGACCGCGTCGTAGGCCTGCGTGGCGCTGACGTTCGCAGGCGCGCACTCGGGCGGTTGCAGCGGTAAGGACGGGCTGCACTCGTTCTGGGTGCAGATGCCGTCCCCGCAGTCCAGGTTGCCCGCGCAGCCCTGGCCGAGCAGGCAGCCGTCGCAGTAGACGCCGCCGCAGTCGATGTCGGTCTCGAAGCCGTTGCGCAGGCCGTCGCCGCAGGTCGGCTTCACGCAGCTGTTGTCGCAGGTGTCCGCCTCCTTGTCGTTGGCGTCGTCGCACTGCTCGACCCCGACATGCACGAAGCCGTCGCCGCAGACCGCGAGCTTGCAGCTGTTGAGGCAGGCGTCGTCGTGGGCGGTGTTGCCGTTGTCGTGTACGTCGCCCACCAGTGGGCTCAATTCGCAGGAATTCGGCACTTTGATCCGGCGGGCCGAGAAAATGAACCAGAAGTGAACCAATTTCGACCCGCCGGGGGAGATCGCGTCTCCGCGCGAATGCCCTCGCAGGGCCGTAGAACATGGCGAGGGTCGGCGGCCACTCAGCCGAGAAGAGACCGAAGGCCCAGGGGCTTGTCGATCCCCAAGCGACCCCATGAGGCACCGCAGGGACGTGCGCGCGGACGCTCAACCTGTCCCATTGAACCTGTCTGAAAGACCATACAAAGGTCCATCTGCGCAGCGACGACAGCGGCGGGTCGCAGGGTGGTGAACACGTCGCCTCTGGGGCGGAGCAGGTAGCGGCAGATTCGCTCGAGCTGCTTGCGGTCGCGGCCGTCGGCGGTGGTCGCGGCGTGGAGATTCATGCCGAAGGCCGACACGGTCATCGGCGACGGCGCTGCGGGCTGGGAGCCGGACGCGAGGTGCGGGCCGGCGAGCGAGAGCTGCACGCAGGCGGCCAGCGCGGGGTCGATGTCGATGTCGATGTCGAGGTCGTCGTCGGCGGCGCGGACCACCTCGTGGACCTGCGCGAGCACGGCCGTCATGCGCTCCGGTGTCGGCGGCGGCGCGGGCAGGAAGCGCAGCTCGCCGCCCTGCTCCTCGTACACGCCGTCGGTGACCAGGCAGTGGAGGTGTACATAGAGGCCGA
>NZ_JACCSO010000361.1 GCF_013812955.1 Nannocystis sp.
CCACAGGGCCTGACCACCGGCGGCGGCGACGAGCACCGCGGGTGCGAGCACCATGCCGGCGGTGAAGCGTCCTGGCGTGAGCCACGAGGTCTCGCTGGCGACCCGCGGCAGGGCGTCGGGGGTGATCAGCGGCGCGAGCAGGCCGTCCACGTCGGACCCTTCACCGCGCTCGGCGGCCACCGGTGTCGGCTCCGGAGCCGCGGTCGGGGTCAAGTTCGAGGCGGTCGCCGCGGCGTCGGGCAGCACCTCGACCGCGATCGGCTCGCTGCTGACGGTCCGGTAGCTCGCGGTCGCCGGGTCGAAGAAGCTGAAGTCGTGCGAGGGGATCGTCAGGGTCCCGGCGCGCTCCGGGATGACGAGGAACTGATAGATGCGATCGCCGCCGATGCGCAGGCCGACGGCCATCCGGGTCTCGATCTTCGGGTCGTAGCGGCGCATGCCGTCGAGCTCCGGCCACGCGCCCGGGTCGATCACCCGGATGTTGCCGGTGCCGGAGATCGTCACCGTCAACGTGAAGGGCGCGCCCTGTTTGACCTTCGCGCGGTCGATCGCGGCCTCGATCGTGTACAGCCCGACGTTGTTGACCGAGAATTGCGCGGGCCGACCCTCGACCGGCAACGGCAACACCTCGATGGTGGTCGGCCGGCCGCGGACCCGCCGGCGCATGCCGACGCCGACCTCCGCGGCGGTGATCGTCAACATGCCCGCGCGCTGCGGGAACAGCCCGCGGCGCAGCCCGGGATGCACGCGGTAGGGCACCCCGGCGACCGTCTCGGTGCGCTGGTCGCCCTCCGGCAGCTCCTCGCTCCAAAAGTCCTGAAAGCCCGGCAATCCGCGCAGCTGGATGTTGGGGAACGGCAGGCGCTCGTAGACCTCGAGCGTGTAGACGAGCTGCTCGCCGACGTAGACCCGCGACTTGTCGAGGCGCGTCCACAGGAACAGGTCGCCCTGCGCCGCGGTCGGACCGCCGATGCCACCGGCGATCGGCTCGGCCGCGGCCGCGCTGCCGGTCACCTCGATCACCGGCGTGTTCGGAGCGGAGACCTTGGCGCGGCCGTTCATCACGTGCACCGGGAATCCGAACCGACCCGGCTTGCTCGGGATCAGCGTGTAGCTGTACGTCTGGATGGTTCGCGACTGCATCACCGTGCCGCGGCCGGTGCCGAAGCTCACCGATGAACCACTGCTGCGAAACGACGAGGGCGGCCCCGCGAGCGTCAGCCCCATCTCGACAAAATTCGGCAGCACCGGCTCGGGCATCGCGCCCTCGCCCTCATACTCGACCTGCACCGTGAACTCGAAGGCCTCGCCGACCTCCACGCTCAAACGGTCGAGCTCGGTCGCGATACCCACGCGGTCCGCAGCGCGCACCAGCCCGGGCACCAGCATGGCGCCACACAGCACCCCCAGCCCGGTCACGAAGCCGCGCCGCGTCCTCATGCTCACCAGTCCTTCTCCACCGGCACCTGACGCCCCGGCCGACCGAGCTGGAACTGGTCCTCCTCGTCGAGCTGCTGGAGCGCCCGGTCCATGTCCGCCTTGTCCAGCGGCTGCGGCTGCGGCTGCGGCTGACCCTTCTGCTCCTCGGGCTTGGGCTCGTCCTTCTTCTCGTCGGGCTTGGGCTCCTCGGGCTCGGGCTCGTCTTTTTTCTCCTCGTCCTTGTTCTCTTCGTCGGACTTGGGCTCGTCCTTTTTCTCCTCGTCCTTCTTCTCTTCGTCGGACTTGGGCTCGTCCTTCTTGTCCTCGTCCTTCTTGTCCTCGTCTTTGTTCTCGTCCTTCTTCTCTTCGTCCTTCTTCTCTTCGTCCTTCTTCTTGTCCTCTTCCTCTTGCTTCTTCTTCTCCTCGTCTTCTTTCTGCTGCTTTTTGAGGAGGGCGAGCTCGAGGTTCCACTTGGCGTTGGCGTGGCCCGGTTGGAGCGTGAGGGCCTTTATATAGTGCAAGATGGCGGGCTCGAAGGCCTCGGCGTCGAGCTCGATGTTACCGAGCTCGTACTCGGCGCTGGCGTGCACGGTTGCGACCTCGGACTCGGTGCCGTGCTCGAAGGCCTTGCGGGCGCCGTCCTTGTCGCCCTTGGCGAGCAGGGCCAGCCCCTTATTAAAGTGGATCTCCGGGCGCTCGCCGAGGTCGGCCTCGGCGGCGGTGTAGCTGGCGAGCGCGGCGTCGCTGTCGCCGGCCGCATACGCGGCGACGCCGGCGTCGATGTCGGCGTGGGTGGAAGCCAGGGCCTCGGCCAGCCAGCCAGCGGCGACCAGCGCGAGCATCGTCTTGACTGCGATCATGACACCCTCCTGCGCTCACCGAGCACCAGCGACAGCGCGAGCAGCAGCAGCGCCGGTCCGACGAGGAAGGGGTAGCCCTCCTCGCGGTCGAGCGTGACGGTGCCGGCGCGCTGGCCCCGGGTGAGCTCGCGGATCCACCCCGAGACCGCGTCGAGGCCGAAGCGCTCGGGCTCGACGAGCACGTACTCGCCGCCGGTCGCGGCCGACAACTTCTTGAGGCCCTCCTCGTCGACGCGGGTCATCAGGTAGTTGCCCTTGTCGTCGGTCTGGTAGCCGTCGGGCTCGCCCTTCGCGTCGAACTTCTGGATCGGCTCGCCGGACTTCGAGCCGATCGCCACGCTGTAGATCCGCACGCCGAGCTTCGCGGCCTCGGCGGCCATCTCGGTCGGGCGCGAGCTGGTGTCCTCGCCGTCGGTCAACAGGATGATCACCTGGTCGGCCTCGGGCGGCGGCTCGCCGTCACCGCTGCGCTCGGCGGTCTCCGCCTGGCTGGCCTTGCGCGCCTCGACCAGGTACTGCAGCGCCAGCTTCAGCGCCTTGCCGATCGCCGTGCCGCCCGGGTTCTCGGTCCGCGGGTCGGCCTTGTCGAGATAGAGCTTCAGGATCGAGGTGTCGCGGCTGACCGGCAGGCCGCGCGCCGCCCCGGCGAACACCACCAGGCCGACCTGGTCGCCGCGCTGCTCCGCGTCGTCGAGGAAGCGCTGCAGCTCCGCCGCGAGCCGCTCGCTGCGCGAGGGGTACACGTCCTTGGCCAGCATCGACTTGCTGTAGTCGACCACCAGCACCACGTCGAGGCCGCCGACCGGGACGATGCGCGTGACCCCGCCGTACTGCGGCCGCAGCAGCCCGCCGATCAGGAACAGCGCGGCCAGCGTCGTCAGCACCGCGATCACCAGGCGATTGCCGCGGTGCACGCTGGCGACCAGGCGCTGCACCAGCGTCGGATTGCCGAGCCCGGTCAGCGCCTGCTTGCGCCGCCGTGAGGCCCAGACGTAGGCGCCGGCGATCAGCGGCGCGAGCACGAGCAGCCACAGCAGGTCGCCGCGCCCGAGCACGAGGGTGTCGAACAGGCTGAGCGCGGTGTCGGCCGCGGGGGATGCGGATGCGGCGGGCGCATCGGCGGCGAGGGCGGGTGCGAGGCTCACGGGAACCTCCGGAGTCGGGTGTTGCGCAGCAGCACGTCGAGCAGCAGCAGCGCGAGGGCGGGCCACAGGAACAGGAAGAACAGCTCGGCGCGCACGTGCTCACCGGCGATGGTCGAGCGCTGGAGCTTATTGAGGAGGTCCTGGAAGGTTGTGACGAGGGCCTGCTGGTCCTCGGCGGTGTAGGCGTAGCCGCCGGTGAGGCTGGCCATGCGCTCGAGGCGTCCGGGGTCGACGCTCTGGCCGCTGGCATGGCGGCCGATCAGCACGGTGTAGATCGCGACCTCGCGGTCCTTGGCCTCGTTGGCGACCGAGTCGGGGTCGATGCCCTCGGCGTTGTGCACCCCGTCGGTCAGCAAGACGATGATCTGACTGTCGGCGTCGGCCTCTTTGAGGCGGTTGAGCGCCATGCCCAGGCCGGCGCCGATCGCCGTCTTCGAGCCGTCCATGCTGCGCAGCTGCAGCCGGCGCACCAGCTGGCGCAGCACCCCGTGGTCGATCGTCAGCGGCGACACGGTCGAGGCGTGCGCGCCGAAGGCGACCATGCCGATGCGATCGTGCGGCCGCCTGGCGATGAACTGGTCGATCACCTCCTTCGCCGCCTCGAGGCGGTTCGGGAACAGGTCGTCGGCCTCCATCGAGTCGCTCAGGTCGAGCGCGATGGCAATGTCGATGCCCTCGTGCTCGACGCGGTCGGTCATGCGGCTCGACTGCGGGCGCGCCATCGCCACCACCAGCAGCAGCGCCGCCGCCAGCCGTAGTCCATCCGGCAAGTGCGCCAGCCGGGCCGCGAAGCCGGGCCCGAGCCGCTGCGCCGAGCGCATCCTTGAAAAACGCAGGGTCGGCGGGCGCGGAGCCAGCGCCGCACGCACCAGCAGCGCCGCCACCGGCAGCAGCCCGGCCAGCAGCCACCACGGCGACTCCAGCACGATGTGGCGCAGGCCGTCGCCGACCCACAGACCAATACCCGCGAGCGCGAGGATCAGGCCCAGCAGCGCGAAGCCGAGGATCGGGAGCAGGGTGCTCATGGCTTGGCCTCCGGGTCCTGCGGCTTGCTGTCCTTGGGGTCAGGTGCTTGCGCCGGCGAACCAGTCGCTGGTGAGCCGGCCGCGGGCGCTGCCGTTGCTGCGGGCGCTGGCGATGGCCCTGGCGGCTTCGGTGCGGT
>NZ_JACCSO010000369.1 GCF_013812955.1 Nannocystis sp.
CCGTCGATCTGCTGTGTAGCCCGATCAACCCCGCCGACCTGCTGCTGATCAACGGCCACTACGGCGTTCGCCCGCCGCTGCCCGCCCTCGGCGGCCTCGAGGGCGTCGCCCGCGTCAGCGCGATCGGCCCGGACGTCACCCAGGTCAAGGTCGGCGACCGCGTGCTCGTCGGCGGCGGCTGCTGGACCGAGCGCATGAACATCCCGGCCACCGGCAAGTTCCCGCTCCCGGAGGCCGCGCCCAGCGAGCAGCTCGCGATGCTCACCGTCAACCCCCCGACCGCGTGGGGCCTGCTGCACGACTACGTCAAGCTCGAGCCCGGCGAGTGGGTGATCCAAAACGCCGCCAACTCCGGCGTCGGCACCAGCCTGATCGCCCTCGCCCGCCGCCTCGGTCTGCGCTCGATCGCCGTCGTGCGCCGCGATGACCTCGCCGCCCGACTGCGAGAGCTCGGCGCCGACCTCGTGCTCGTCGACGGCCCCGACCTCGCCGAACGCGTGCGCGCGGCCGTCAGCGGCAGCCGCCTGCGCCTCGGCATCGACGCAGTCGCCGGCGAGGCCACCATGCGCCTCGCCGCCTGCCTCGACGACGGCGGCGTGGTCGTCAACTACGGCCTGATGTCGGGCCAGCCCTGTCAGATCGGCGGCCTCGAGCTCATCTTCCGCGGCGTCTGCCTCGAGGGCTTCTGGCTCAACAAGTGGTTCGGGCGCACCACCCCCGCCGAGATCACCCGCATCTTCGGCCTGCTCGCCGGCATGCTCGCCGACGGCAGCATCAACGTCCCCATCGCCGCCACGTACCCGCTCTCGCGCGTGCGCGAGGCCCTCGAGCACGCCGCCCGCGAGGCCCGCGGCGGCAAGATCCTGCTCGTCCCCGACCCGCTTTGATCGCGCACGGATCAGCCACGAAAAGGACAACCGCACGGTGACGACCGACGACCGCCGCATGCACGAACGCGTCCCCATCGCGATCGTCGTCCGCTATCAAGACCACGAGGAGCAGGTCGCCGTGCTGAGCCGCGACCTCAGCCTCGGCGGCCTGTTCCTCGGCACCTTCACGCCCGCCCCCGCCGCCAGCATCCTGCACCTGCGCATGATCCTCCCCGAGCCGCACGCGGAGATCTCGGCCCACGCCAAGGTCGTGCACTGTCTGCAGGGCTTCGGCATGGGCGTCGAATTCGCCGGCTTCGACGGCGACAGCGAACCACGCCTGCGCGCCTACCTGGACCAGCTCGACGCATGAATCGACCCGCACCACTGCTCGCTCCCTCGCTGCTCAGCGCCGACTTCGCCCGCCTCGGGGAAGAGGTCCGGGCCCTCGACCAGGCCGGCGCCGACTGGCTGCACGTCGACGTCATGGACGGCCGCTTCGTGCCGAACCTGACCTTCGGGCCGCTCGTGGTCGAGGCCCTGCGCCCGCACACCAGCCGGGTCCTCGACTGTCACTTGATGATTGAGGAGCCCGAGCGCTACGTCGCCGACTTCGCGCGCGCCGGCGCCGACACCCTGACGGTGCACGTCGAGGCCTGCCGCCACCTGCACCGCAACCTCCAGCAGATCCAGGGCCTCAAGCACCACGCCGGCGGCCGCGTGCTCGCGGGCGTCAGTCTCAACCCGCACACCCCGATCGCCGCGATCGCCCACGTGCTCGAGCTCTGCGACCTCGTGCTGATCATGAGCGTCAACCCCGGCTTCGGCGGCCAGAAGTTCATCCCCCAGGTCCGCCCGAAGATCCGCGAGCTGCGGGCGATGATCCGCGAGCGAAATTTGCCGACCCGCATCGAGGTCGACGGCGGCGTGATCGTCGATAACATCGCCGAGCTCGCGGGCGACGGCGCCGACACCTTCGTCAGCGGCAGCGGCATCCTCCGCAGCGAACGCTTCGGCCGCGACTACGCCGCGGCGATCTCGGCCATGCGCTCGCAGGCCGAGGCAGCCATGACCTGGCGCGACCCCTGAGCGCTGGCGTTTCCGGTTCTCGGGCGCCCGGCCCCTGAATTTGCGCCGGGCTTTGCCGGAAACGCGATCGGTGGCAAATAGGGGCTCATGCGCCGCCGCCCCCGCTCCCTCCCCCCGTCCGTGCTCTGGATCGCCCGGCCGCTTCGTCGCAGCAGCGCCGTCGCGGTGTTGCTCGGACTGGCCTGGAGCGCGCCCGCCGGAGCCCAGGCCCCCGCCGCACCACCGACCGAGCCTGCACCGCCGCCGGCGGCCAAGAGCACGGTCGAGGCCCCCAAGGGCACCGTCGGCGGTCAGGCGGCCGCCAGCGCCGGCGCGACCAACCTCGACGACTCCAAGTTCGCGACCACCTCTGCGCCGGCCCCGGAAGTCACCCACGCGACCGAGCTCGACATCAGCGCGGGCGGCCTGTTCAACTCCGGCAACGCCCGCTCGGTCGCCATGACAGCCGGCGGCCGGTTCCGCCTCCGCCGCAAGATCCACGAGTTCTCGGCCGGGCTCGTCGGTAACTATGGCCGCGCCGCCACCAAGACCACCCCCAGCCAGGACACCGCCACCAACGTCCAGGGCCGTGTGCGCTACGACGTCTTCTTCCATCCGCGGGTCAGCGCCTTCGCCATGCTCACCGCCCGCTTCGACCCCTTCCTCGGCCTCCAGGCCCGCGTGCGCGTCGACCCCGGCCTCGCCTTCTACGCCCTCCAGCAGCCGAAGCACCGGCTATGGGGCGAGGTCGGCTACGACTTCCAGCACGACACCCGCCGCGTGCACGACCAGAAGCAGGACTGCCTCGTCGGCGGCGTGCTCGTGGTCGGCGGCTGCCACGAGCTGCGCATCCCCAACGTCCCCCAGGGCATGGGCGCCCGCGTCGTCGACCGCACCCTCGGGGTCCACTCGCTGCGCCTGTTCGCCGGCTACGTCAACCAGCTCTCGGAGCTCGTCAGCTTCACCTCCGGCCTCGAGTACATCCAGCCCGTCGCGCCCCTGCGCAGCACCGACGTCGACCCGCCCAAGCCCGACGCGGCGGTCGTCGCCCGCACCCGCATGTGGATCAACTGGGACGCGGCCGTCAACCTGCAGGTCTACAAGGCCCTCAGCTTCTCCACCACCTTCACCCTGCGCTACGACAACGCCCCGCTGCCGGGCATCCAGCGCCTCGACACGATCACCGCGGTCAGCCTGCTCTACAAGTTCTTCTAGCCCAGGGCCGCATCGGCCGCCGCGCGATTCGCAAGCACTTCGTCATTCTTCACGGTAAGCGCGCGAGTTCGGCGACCGCGGTGGCGAAAGACGGCAGGTTGGCGGGCGGACTGGTGATGTTGCGGACGCAGTCGAGAAGCGCCTTGGCAGTCGGTGTAGCGGCGTCGTGCTGCTGGGCGAACTTCGGATAGCCGCGGTGGCTCTCAAGTACGCTGTTGCGGCCGAGAAAGTGGTGCAGCCAGGTCTCCGTCTCCCAGCGTGGGACCACGATGGCGATCGCCTCCTCGTTGGCACGGGGCGCCTGCCCGGCAGCGGCGAGGACCTTCGCAAGCTCGGTGTGACGCTCATCGACCGAGTGATTATCCGCGTCGATGTGGACGACGAGCGCTTCGGCGACATGCCGCGTGCGGTTGGCGTGAACAGCTTCGGCATAGCGCTCTCGCACCCCTTGAGAGCCGCATCCGGAGGACGCTGGAAGCGCTTCGACCCGCACGGACCGGCGCGGGAAGCCCCGGAGATAGAGGTACTGCCGGAGTAACGTCGCGCTCTGAAGATCTTCGCAGAGAACCACCACCTGGACGCGGCGGCTCATGCTCCAGCCCCATCGCCTCGGTCCGCGGACAGCCCACCGCGAGCGACAAGAGCGGATGTCGAGATCGCCACATCAGCCTTGAAGCGGCCGACAACGGAGGCGCCACCGGATGGGCGGTCCACGACCCACCCATACGCGGGCGCGAGCTGATCGAGATACTCAGGATGGTGACTGGCAATCAAGATCTGAGAGCCTTCGTCGGCCAGTGCACGGTCGAGGAGTTCGAAGAGGAACGGCTGGATCTCCTCGAGCGCGACGAAATTGTCGGGCTCATCGAGCGCGACCGTTCGTGCACCACGCCCCTCCGTGTGCAGGATCGTGTAGAGGGCGAACAACACGCGCTGGCCGTCAGAGAGCTCCTCGAAGCGGAGGGTGTAGGGGTTGCCGTCGGGGCCGTCGAAGTGTGCCCGAAGCCACCCGACCCGTTGCTCATCGACGGGCATGCTCATACTACGGAACCGGGGCACAATCTCGGCGAACGCCGCCACGGCACCCGCGATGTCGTTCGGCTGCTTGAGCTGTGCGTAACGGTACCAACTCGCAAAATTCGCGAGGTCTCGCACGAGTCGCGGATTTTCGATGGGCGCGCGTCCGTCCATGGTCGCCGGGTTGGGTCGAACGACCAACACCCCGGCAAGCCACTGCTTGAAGGCAGTGAGACGCGTATTGCTCGCATCGGCGACGACGAGCCCGAGGCCGCTCTGCTTCGAGTTCGCCTTGAATTCCACCTTCTTGTTGCCGACATCGTCGTGGAGGCGCACAACGCCGTCCTCGAATTCGAAGAGGGTCTCCGTTGCCGTACGGAGGACCTCACGGCCGATATGAGACTCCTGACCATGAACAATCTCGAGGCGATAGATGAAGGTCCCCGCGGGGATCTCGACCTCTAGCTCCAGGATCTGCTCCGGTCGGGTGCTCCAGCGCGAGCGAGAACCCGCCGGGAAGCACGTCACCACGGTGCCGTCGCCGCTCACCAGCGCGCACAACGCGTAGAGTAGGTCGAACAGCGAGGACTTGCCCGAGCCGTTGCGTCCCATGACGATGGCAACGCGTTCGGGGCGCCATGTGAAGCCCTCGAAGGTGCGGTAGTTGTCGATAAAGATGCGGGTGAGCAAAGGGCCCTTGCGGTGAGGATGCGCCGCGTGCAGAGGCGCGGTCAAGGCGGCGAGACGCCGGGGGCGGTCAGGCGAGAACGACGCGGGAACATGGGCGGGCGGGCCAGGCGCCGGCTCGTCGCCCGCCGGCCTCAGTCCTCCGGCACCGGGCAGGCCGCGGTCTCCTCGATCACCGGCAGCGCGCACTTCTCGTCCTCGCACTGCAGGTCGCCGAGGCACTCGACGTAGCGCTCGTCCTCGAACCAGCCGCAGCGCTCGCCCGCGCTCGCCTTGTGCACGCAGGCCCGGGTCCCGTCGCTGCTCGAGGTCACCTGCAGGCACTCCGCATACTCGGCGCACTGGCGATTGTCACAGCCCGCGCCGGGCGCGCCCAGCAGGGTGCACAACCCCGAGACCTCGTCGCAGCGGGTATCGAAGCGCGCGCACGACGGCCCTCCGTCGAGACAGGGCGCGCCGAGCTGCGGCGCCAGTCGGCAGCGCCGGCTGCCATCCGAGTCGTAATTGCAAAACGCCGGGTCGTCGCAGACGACGTTGTCGCCGCACGGCTCGCCGACCTTCGCCACCTTCAGCGCGCGGCACGTCGAGCCGTCGCAGCTGCCGGTCGCGACGCAGCCCTGCCCGAGCGAGCAGCCGCCGCCGACCTCGACCCGCGGCGCACACACCGGCGCCACGCCGGGCGCGACATTAAAATCGCAGTACCCTTCGTCGTCGCAGGGGATGCTGCCGCCGCACGGCGCACCGATCGCCAGCGGCTTGGCCCGCACCCGACACGCGCCGACGCAGCACTGCTCGGCGCAGTTCGGGTCGAAGCCGCAGACCCCGTCGTCGGCGCACTCCACCGAGTCCATGCACGGACCGTTGCGGCCCATCTGCCCGCGCAGCACCGCCGCG
>NZ_JACCSO010000375.1 GCF_013812955.1 Nannocystis sp.
CCGCTGCGCGACTGCACCTGGGTATGGGCGTGGGCGTTGAAGGAGCCGCGGGTCAGGGTGAGGTGGATATGGTCGCCGGGCACCGGGCGTCGGGCGCCGGGATCGCGCAGGGTGACGAAGGCGCTGCGCGGGTCGGTGGCGGTCAGCTGGATGTCGACGAGGTCGCCGACGTCGCGCTGGAACAGGGTCCCGGGCACGGGGCCCTCGGCCTCGAGCATGCCGCGCAGGTAGGCGGCGACGGACTCGATCGGGGCGACGACCTGGATGTTGCGCGGGTCGATCGGGCGCGGGTCGCCCTCCATGATCTCGGCGATCTCGGCGAGCAGGCGGCCGAGCACGAAGCGATGGATCTGCTCGACGGCGGGGTCGGCGGGGCCGCGAAATTGCAGCGCGAGGCCGATGCCCTGCGGCGCGAGGGTGGTGACGCGCACGACGTCGGCGGGCAGCTCCAGCGCGGACTCGCCGATCTGCAGGCGCAGCTGCAAATTGCGCGGCGGATGCACCTGGGAGTCGGGCAGCGCGACGAAGGCACCACCATCCGACACGTTGATCACGCGACCTTCGCCGAGGCCCGCAACTGCGCACGTGAGGGTGCATGTGACGCGGGGATAGGCGCGGCGATCCCCCGGTCGACCGAGAGCTTGAAGGGTCACGATCCTCTCCTTGGATGAAGTCTGCCGGCTCTGACAGCGAGGTCGGCTCACTCTCATGGTATCACCCAGGAGCCGCGGCGGGCGCCAGGGCATTTCCCTGTCTATGTCTCAAGGGACATGTCATGCGCGCATCGGAGCATGACCGACCGAGGGTGCATGCGGCGGGAGGCGGGCGTATTCGGGTCGGGCAGCATCGGGCAGCATCGGGCGGCATCGGGCGGCATCGGGCGGCAGGCGGCAGCACGGGGCAGCATGGTGAGACTGCGTGCTGGCCGCACGTGGTGCGGGTGCGAGGGCACCGGGCGTGGGCGTCGTGGTGGTCGCCGTGGTGGGCGCCGTGGTGGGCGTCGTGGTGGGCGCCGTGGTGACGGCCGTGGTGGGCGTCGTGGTGACGGCCGTGGTGGTCGCCGTGGTGACGGCCGTGGTGGTGCCCGTGCCGACCGTGGTGGCCGACCGTGGTGGTCGCCGGCGTGGTGATCGCTGGCGAGTTGGTCGGCTTTCGGGTGATCTTCGGCGCCGAGGGGGTGACTGCGCTGGCGTGAAAAACTGCCGTAATCACTGTTTATCTGCGGCTGCGGAGGGGATGGCGAATTTCGTGCCCGGCTCGGGGAGCTGTGGCATAAGATGAGCCCGCATTCGCAAGAGGCCCCCATGCTCCGAATTTTCGCTGTCCTCGCCCTGTCGTCCACCGTCCTCATCGCCTGCAAGTCCTCGAGCTCGAGCTCGCCCGGCGGCTGCGAGACCGGGTACGTCATGACCCAGGGCAACGTCTGTGTGATGCAGAACGTGGTCGACTACAACCAGTGTGTCGAGAGCGCGGCCGCGCGCGAGAGCATCAACGTCGGGCTGACGAAGGAGATCCTCGGTCGCCTGCAGCTGGTGTGGGTCGAGCCGGGCATCGGCGCCTCGCCCGAGGCGCGCGCGCGGGCCAAGAAGTTCATCGAGCTGAACCCGGGCTCGTGTCGCGAGCTCGAGGTCGTGTGGGGCTGCTACCAGGTCGCCAACAAGGTTCAGGAGGACGCCAGCGCGCCTCCGATCTGCGCCAAGTGAGGCCATGAGTTCATGAGTCGATGACGGGGTCGGCGAGGCTGCTCGTGAGCAGCGACGTTCGCCGATCGCCGGTCATCTGGCTCATCTGGCTCATACGGCTCATGCACGGCTCGATGCGCCGGTCGATCCGGTGAACGAGCGCAGGGGACGGCCGCAGCGGCCGTCCTTTTGCAATTGGGATCGTGGACTTCAGCTGCGATGCAGCAGCAGGTCAGCGATCAGGCCGAGGATGAAGAGCAGGCCGAACACGCGGTTGAAGCGGAAGGCGTAGGCGACCAGGTAGGTCGGCCAGATGTGGGCGGGGAACTGCTCGGGGCGGGTCTTCGGGCGCGGGCGCATGAACACCGGCAGGGTGGCGAGCAGGGTCGGCACGCTGAAGAGCACGACCAGCAGCGGCCAGCCGAGCGCGCCGCTGGCGACCAGGCCGAGGGTGAGCAGCAGCTGGGCGATCAACATGCCGGCGACGCACATGCGGGCGGCGGGCTCGCCGATCAGGACCGGCAGGGTGCGGATGCGCTTGGCCCGGTCGGCTTCGAGCTTGTCGGTGTGCTTGCCGAACAGCACGGCGGTCGGTCCGAAGGCGTAGGCCAGCGAGATCCAGGTGACCTGGGGGTCGTAGTGGCCGCCGCTGACGACGAAGTAGGTGCCGCCGATCATCAGCGGGCCCCACACGAGCAGCACGGCGGGCTCACCCAGGCCGATGTACTTGAGCGGCCAGGTGTAGAAGAGGACGAAGAAGATCCCCGCGGCGAGCAGAGCGAGGGTGACGGCGCCTGTCGCAAGGACCAGGTAGATGCCGGACGCGAGGGCAATGGCGCCCGAAACACCGGCGTAGGTCAGCACCTGGCGGATGCTCAGCAGCCCGTGCTCGAGCGGTTGCGGGCCGTACTGGGCGCGGAAGTAATTGTCCTTGTCGACGCCCTTGAGGTGGTCGGTGAGGTCGTTGAGGAGGTTATTGGTGGCGTGGGCGAACACGAGCCCGATCAGGCAGGCGAGCAGGCGCGGGCCGGAGAACAGGCCGTCGCGCAGCGCGAGCAGGCCGCCGATGCCGGCCGCGACGGCGGTCATGACGAAGACGGCGGCTCGCGTGGCGATCAGCCAGCGGCTGACGAGGTCGAGGCGGTCCCACTCGTCCTTGCTGACCCGGGGGATCACGCGCAGCGCCCGGGACCACATGCGATAATTGATCATGGCCGCGCCACGCTCGCACGCGGGCAGAGCGCACGCAACCACAAGGAGGCGCAGGCCACGATGGGCTCGCCCGGATGGGGCCCGTGGACCCGGGGCGAAAGAACCGCCGGGCAGCCGCGAGGCTTGGGTACAATCGCCGGATGACAAGACCAGTCCAGTCCGTGTTGCTCGTCGCGCTGATGGTGTTGGGGTGCAAAAACGACGATGACGGGACGGGCACGGACGGGCAGACCGGGAGCGCGAGCGAGGCGTCCACGGTCACGACCACGGGCACCGGCACGGCCACGGACAGCGGTGGGGTCACGGACGGCATGACGACGACGCCGACGCCGACCGGCGGGGTGCTGACCTCGACCGACGGCGAGACGAGCAGCGCGGGCGAGACCGCGGTGCTGACGACGGGGGAGCCGGTGGTCTGCGACTCGCCGGAGGGCTGCACGGGCATGGGGGGCGGCGACCTGGCGAGCTTCACGCTGCCGTTCTTCCGCGGCAAGGTGTGCGTCAGCGATGCGCCGCAGCCTGGCGATCCGGTGGCGATCTCGATGACGACCTGCGTGCACCCGTGCCTGAACGTGACCGCGTTCAAGTACAAGTACCTGTATCGCTGCGACGGGGCGGGCTGCGAGCTGGGGATCGTGGGGTATCACCCGGACACGACCGGGACGAAGTGCCCGGACGACATCTTCGGCGAGTTCCCGGCCGAGCAGTGCCAGGACTCGGGGCCGTACGCGATCACCACCAGCCCGCTGCTGCTCGGGCCGGATCCCTTCGCGGGGTCGGGCTCGCTGCTGGTGCCGTTCATGACCAACGCGGATGTCGAGGCGATCGCGGGCGGCGACGACGCGAGCGGGTCGGTGTGGGACCGGATCGAGAGTCACGACCAGGCGCCCGAGCGGGCCTTCGACATGAACTTCGCGGCCGACAATCAGCCGGCGCCGCTGGCGTGCTCGGAGGGCGTGCCGGGCTGCACCTGCCGCGACATCGGCCTGTAGCTGGCTTCACTCACCAGGCGTTGGTGGTGGTCACGCCGCCATCGACGACCAGGATCTGACCGGTGATGAAGGAGGCGGCGCTCGAGGCCAGGAAGGCCGCGAGGCCGCCGATGTCGTCGGGCTCGCCGATGCGGCCGAGCGGCGTGCGGGTCTCGATGCCCTCGCGCAGCTGCTGGTTTTCCCACAGCGCTCTGGCGAAGTCGGTCTTGATCAGGCCGGGGGCGATGCCGTTGACGCGGATGTTGGCGGGGCCGAACTCGACCGCCAAATTGCGGACGAGCTGCATGTCGGCGGCCTTGGACATGTTGTAAGCGCCGAGCCAGGCGTCGCCCCGCAGGCCGCCGATGCTCGAGATGACGAGCATGGCGCCGTCGCGTCGCTCGCTCATGCCGGGCGCGACCCGCCGCGCCAGCCAGAGGTTGGCCAGCACGTTGTTGTGCATGATCTTGGTGAAGAGCTCGTCGGGCAAGCCGGTCAGCGGACCGAAGTAGGGGTTGCTGGCGGCGTTGCAGACCAGGATGTCGACCCGGCCCCAGGCGGCGAGCGTGACGTCGACGAGGTTGTCGATCTGGGCCTTCTCCGAGATGTTGCAGGGCACGGCCATGGCCTCGCCCCCGCTGGCCCGGATGCCGGTCGCCACGTCCTCGCAGGGCTCGCGCTTGCGGCTCGAGATGACGACGCGAGCGCCGGCGCGGGCCATGGTCTCGGCGATCGAGCGGCCGATGCCGCGGCTCGATCCGGTGATGATGGCGACCTTTCCGGTGAGGTCGATGATCGGGAGGTTGGCGCTGGACATCGTATGTGCAGCGTATCAGTGGCGCGGCGTATCGGTGGCGCGGCGTAGCGGTGGCGCGGCGTAGCGGTGGCGCGGCGTATCAGTGGCCGCGGGCGCGGCAGCGGCGGTTGCCGGGCTCGCACTGGAAGCGCACGTGCATGTGGTTGTGGTGGCCCTTCCAGTGCTGGATAACGGCGTGCGGGCTCTGCTCGGTGTGCGGGTACTCGAACAGGGCGGCGAGCTCGGTCTCCGGCAGGGTCTTGGCGGCCTCCTTGTGCAGGAGCTTCTGCAGCTTCTTGCTGACGTAGATGGTCTGGACCTGGCCGGAGTTCAGGATCTCCTGGATGAGGTACCAGTTCTTCTCGGCGTCGAAGTTGCGCTCGTTCATGAAGCGCCAGCGGTTCTCGCCGTTGTCGTCGCCGCGAAACACGTAGCCGATGTCGACATCGCGGCCGGAGCGGTGCGAGACGTGCGGGGAGACGCGACCGCCGGTGCGCTGGGCGAGCTCGCCGACGCGGATCTTCGGGCCGTCCGGGAACTGCTGCCCGTAGGCCTGGAAGGCCTGGACCAGCGAGGTTACGGTGATCTGGGTGCCGTAGGCCCGGCGCCGGACCGGGCGCAGCCGCCAGGCGTCACCCTCGGGCAGCGGCATGCCGTTCTTGAGCTTGCCGCGGTTGGGCGAGCCGATCGACTGGGGCGGCGCGTCGGGGTTCAGCTGGTAGACCCGCAGCCGGGTGCCCGCGGCGAGCTTGTCGGTCGGCTCCAGCTCGGGGTTCAGGCGGGTGAGCGCGTCGAGCTTGAGACCCCAGTCGAGGGCGAGCTGCTGGACGGTCTTGGGCTCGCTGGCGGTCCAGAACACCTCGGCGCGGGCGGCGGGGTCGTCGGCGGGGGCGGTGGACGCGGTCGCGGCGGTCAGGGTCGGCGTGGCGTCGGGGACCACGACGTACAGGGTGTGGACCGGGAGCGGGGCAGGCAGCTCGGCCGGGGTCTCGAGCAGGCGCAGGCGGCCGGGGGCGTCGCTGGAGCCGCAGGCGGCGAGCCCGAGCAGGGCGCCGAGGGCCAGTCGTGCGAGGTGGATCACCGACCCGGCGGTCTTGCCGCGTGAGGTTTCTGGCTGGTTGAGCTTCCGGGGAGGTCGAGCTGCCGCGTCACGCATCCGAGTCTGGCTCCTGGTCGGAGGGGCCGGCGCGATATTCACATCACGCTGGAGGATCCCACCGTAGGCGGAGCGAGGGCAGGGGTGCAACCCCCACGGGGCAAAACAATGCAAATTATGAGCGAAATGGCGGTCTGGCGACGTTTGTAGGACAACAGATCACAAGCCCGGCGGCCGCCCGGGGCGAGGGCTCCAGGACGGCGCAGGTGCCTCAGGGGGCCATGGCCCCGGGGGTGCGGGGGTCGCGGCCCAGGGCTTCCCGGAGGAGAAAGGGAGATCTTCCGGGGGCCTGGACTGGGGGCAACGCAGCCGGCGCTCGGTCGTCCAGGGCGCACAAACGCGCCGGCGCTCGGGCGCTCGGGCGCTACGCGGCGAGGCGGCGGGCGGCGGTCGGGTAATCCGAGTCGGGCCGGTGGTGCTCGAGGCCGGTGAGCGTGAAGGTACGACCGGCCTCGGCGAACTCGGCGGCGGTCTCATGCATGTACTGCATGGTGCTGTGGTCGACGATCTTGGCGGCCGAGAAGTCGATCACGAGGTTCTTGCCGGGGTCGACGCCGTGGATGAGGCGCTTGAGGCCGATGTAATTGCTGAACACGGCGGCCTGCTTGACCGCGAGGCGCACGGTGTTCGGGCCGAGGTCCTCGGCGACGACGGAGGGCTTGAACAGGCTGGCGAGCGGCGCGCCGCGCACGAGGTGGATGACCAGCTTGGTGACGATGCCGGCGATGATGCCGAGCAGCAGGTCCTCGATGACGGTCACGGCGATGGTGACGAGGAAGATGAACAGCTGCTCCTTGCCGACGTGGAGCATGTGGGCGAACTCCTTGACGGAGGCGAGGCGAGCCCCGGTGAACACCAGCATGGCGCCGAGGGCGGCGGTGGGGATGAAGTGGAGGAGGGCGGGGACGAGGGCGAGCACGGCGAGCAGCAGCACGCCGTGCCAGAAGTTGGCCCAGCGGGTCTTGCCGCCGTTGTTGACGTTGGCGCTGCTGCGGACGATCTCGGAGATCATCGGCAGGCCGCCGATGAGGCCGGCGGCGGTGTTGCCGATGCCGATGGCGAGCAGGTCCTTGTTGAAGTTGGACTTGCGGCGGTAGGGGTCGAGGGTGTCGATCGCCTTGGCGCTGGCGAGCGACTCGATGCTGCCGATCAGGGCGAAGAGGACGATGTATTGCAGCGAGATGGCGCCGAAGACGTGGCTGAAGTCCGGGAAGGTGACGGCGTCGACGATGTTGCTGGGCAGGTTGATCAGCATCTCGGGGCCGAGGTGGAACTCGAGGTCGAACACCCGGTAGTAGTGGGGATGGTCGAGGTCCACGAGCAGGCCGAGCGGGATCGCCACGGCCAGCACGACCAGCGGGGCGGGGATCTTGCGGGCGAGCTGGCTGCGGATCCTGGGCAAACCGACCAGGATCACCAGGCTGACGAGGCCGATCAGGGCGACCTCCGGGTTCATGTGGGCGATGCTGTTCGGGATCTCGGCGATGCGGCCGAGGGCGGTCTTGGCGGTCGGGGCGACGCCGAGCGTGGTGTGGATCTCCTTCGACATGATCAGGATGCCGATCGCGGCCAGCATGCCGTGCACGGCGGCGGTCGGGAAGAAGTCGGACATGACGCCGGCGCGCACCAGACCGAGCAGGATCTGCAGGACGCCGGCGGCGACCACGACGGCGAGCGCGCACTGGTAGGCGGTGCCGGCGGTCGCGGGGTCGTGCTTGAAGGCCTCGATGCAGCCGTAGGCGATCGGCAGCAGACCGGCGGCCGGACCCTTGATCGTCAGGGGGGCGCCGGAGAAGAAGCTGACGACGACGCCGCCGATGATGGCGCTGAACAGGCCGGCGACGGGGCCGAAGCCGCTGCCGATCGAGATGCCGATGCACAGCGGCAGGGCGATCAGGAACACCATGAAGCCGGACAGGAGGTCGGCGCGCAGGTGCTCCTTGAAGCCGGCGAGGCCGTCTTTGGGGATGTTACGATGGGGCATTGGGAGCTTTCGTGGGCAGGGCGGATCGAGCGGTCGGATCTGTCCTCTCGGACAGGTTCAGAGGACCTCTAGACCTGCACTGGGGGGCCACGAGAGCTGCGGGGGCGCCATATCCGGGCGCGCAGGGGCGCCGGCGGACCGCGCGACATCTGCACCCGGCGGGCGCAGGGGCCGAGCACCACGAGGTGGGTGCCGGGACCGTGGGCGAGGTCGTCGTCCTCGGAGGGTCCGCGCGGGTCCTCGTCGCGTTCGGCGGTGACGAGCGGGCCGGGCTCCGGGAGGTCGACGCCGTGGGCGTGGGCCTCGGCCGAGTCGGCCTCGGTC
>NZ_JACCSO010000381.1 GCF_013812955.1 Nannocystis sp.
GGGCATGTCGTCGCGCTCGTCTGGTTCCGGCTGCCAGTGAAAGAAGCCGTGGTCGGTGGTCACGATGACGCGCGCGTAGCCGGCGGCACGGAGCGACCGCAGGACGTTGGCGTAGCGCACGAGGTGAGCCTCGGCGCTGCTGAGCTCGAGGCTGCCCTCATGGCCGTCGCGGTCGATCTCGTCGCCGTAGACGAAGAGAAGTTTGGCCGGCTCGCCCAGATCGCGGAGGGCGGCGCCCTCGAGGACCTCGTGGGTGGTGAGGCAGGCCTTGGCGCCGGCCTTCTCCATCAGCCAGCGACGCCGATTGTCGGCGACGGTCAGGTCGCCCGACCACCCGTCTGTGGTCACGCTCCACTGCGGGCGTTTACCGGTGGTCCAGGTGACGTGGAGCTTGCTGCGCGGGATCGGCAGCGCGAAGGCCATCCCGATCGCGGTGATGCTCGGGACTGGGGCGAGCGCCGGCTCCACCTCGAGGCGCTCGGGCGGGTCCTTCGACTGGAGGATCTCGGCGAGGCGGCGGGCGAGCTCGAAGCGGAACGCGTCTAGGATCACCAGGGCGGTCGGCAGTTGCTTTTTCTCGCCGAGCTCCTTGAGGACCCGTTCACCCGCGCTGGTGATGTCGAGCTGCATCGCAGGGCCTGCGGCATCGAGGTGCTGCGAGAAGTCCTTGCCGAGGCCGTCGATGATCTGCTGATAGGCGCTGCGGAGGCGGGCGCGGATCTTGTGGATGGGGTCGGAGATGCCGTGCGCCTCGCGATGCAAAGTCTCGCCGGCCCGCTCGACGCGCCAGATGTCGCGCGCGTATGCGTCGATCATGTCGCGAGCCGTGGCCCATGTGTGTGGAGTGCTATGATAGTTGCTGAGGACGCAGGCGGCTTCAGCGAGCTCCTGGAGCTGTTCCCACTGGACCCGACGGTCGGCACGTCCACCCCAAAAGTTTCGGGCGCGCTCCGCGATGTCGGTGAAGCCGCTCGCCAGCTCGCGCGCGAGCAGAAACACGTCGCTCACGATCCGCTCGTAGCGCTCGATATACTGGCTCAGCAGGGCCTCCTCGACGGCACGGGACGCCGTCATGCGAGGCGGCGTCGACTGGCTGCGCGCCCAGGTGTCGAGGCTGAGGTGCCTGTCGGCTTCCAACACCACGCGCTCGAACCCGGGGCTGTGGCGACCGTCATGCTGGCAGGTCGTAAGCAGTTTGAGGGCACGGTCGCGGACGAGGCCGACCGGGAGCTCGCGCGCGTTGGGGGGCGGCGTGCCGCCGCATTCTGCGGCTTCCATGAGCAAAAGTCGCTGCATGGCCTGGACCCGCCATTCGCTCTCGGTGCCCCGGTTCGGGTCCGGGAGGCCGAGGTCATCCATCACGCGGCTGGCGAACACCGGAAAGACGCCCTCGGCGCGGAGCGTCGGGAATAGGTCGTCCTTTGCCGTGAGGACATCGAGGATACGGCTGTCGTCAAAGAGGGCGCCCTTCGCGGCGCTCGGGGTCAACTCTTGCCATACCGAGCGGGGGTGGTCGAACCAGGTTCGGGCCTGGAGGGCGAGGATCGGACGGAGCTCGGCCTCATGGCGGCGAGCGACCGGGACGCCATAGTCGGCGAGCGCCTCGGCGAGGCTACGCGTCCACACGCGATCGGCCGCGAGCTCGAAGACCTTGAAAAAGGTGACATCGGCGCGAGGGCGGGGGAGCCAAACGATCCGCCGCCGCCGCGGCTCGTGTGCGAAACGGTCGCGCAATGCGAGCTCATGCGGATCGGGTTCGCCGGGAGGCGGGGCCCAGAGCTCGACGCCCGCAGGCTCGACGGCGAGGCGTAGCAGGTCGATCCACTCGCGGTCGGGGTCGAACCAGACCATGAATGGCGGCGGCTTGACCTTCGCCGGTAACGCGGTCTTGATCTGGTTGATGAGCCAACCCTTGAGAGATGGTTCCTGAGTCATGTTTCGCTTCCTGCAGGCCACCAGCCGGGCTGGGGGAGTCGGCCGCCGCGGCACCAGCGGCGTTCGTCGCTGCGCCAACGGGCCCGGTCCTCGAGGGTTTTGTTCAGGTCTTTGGTGGGCAGGACCTCAGCCGCGAGGACGCCGGCGATCTGCAAAGGGGCGAGGTTGACGCGGACGCCGTCGTTGAGGTCGGGGATATAGGTCTGCTCCTGGCGCATGAAGGCGGGCAGGTCCTGCGGGGCCGGACGGCCAGGGCCCGTGGCGGCATATTCGTCGTGAATGGCGAAGCTGCTGGCGAGAGAGAGGACGTGCTGCCACGCGGCCGTGGCCCACGTGTGGATGATGGCGAGGATCTCGCTCCGTGGCGCGTCCAGTGTGCGGACCTTCTTGACGGTGAAGAACCGGGCCGAAATGTTGGTATA
The DNA here is from genome assembly GCF_013812955.1 of Nannocystis sp. Taxonomy (GTDB): domain Bacteria; phylum Myxococcota_A; class Polyangia; order Nannocystales; family Nannocystaceae; genus Nannocystis. Next base: position 2,358 of record NZ_JACCSO010000381.1, read on the forward strand.
GGCGGCCTCGCAGCGGTCGATGATGATGGCCTGCAGGCGTGTGAAGAGGTGCGTGCGTGCAACGGCTTGCAGCGCGGCTCTGTGAATCTCGAGGACGCGTCGGGCCTCGGTGACGGCATCGGGTTGGCCGCTTGCGAGCGCCTCGGCCATTTTTGGTGGGAAGGATGGACGCTCGCGGGTTGGGTCTAGGCGCTCGAAGAAGGGGGCGGCGCTGGGGTCCGTCTCGGCGAGCTTCTCGGCGCGGGTGGCCATGGACTTCGCGCAATCACGCTCGAGCATCACTAGGTCCGCGAATTCGCCGGGAAGGCCGCGGCTGAGCGACTCGAGGTCGCGCCGGAGGTCGGCAAGGAATGGCTCGAAGTCGACGACGGTGGGCTCGCTGCGAACGGTCACGCCGTCGAGCGCCAGGGTCTCCGGCATCGCCTGGCGGGCCCTTGTTGCGGCGTTGTCGACGGCACGTAGGTAGGTAGCGGCGGCGGCCTTCAGGGCCTCAGCCGGGAGGGTGGCGTCGAGGCGGCGGGCCAGGGCGTCGAGTAGCTGCGCCAGGTGGCTCTCGGCGGCGTCGTCGATCGCATGGTCGGCGAGCTCGGGCGTGAAGAAACCGCGCTCGATGACCTTGCCGAGGTCGTCGTCGAGCTGGCGCAGGGCCTTGATCTGCTCCTCAAGAGTGCCGACGCGCGTCTTCTGAATATCGGTGTACCTGTCCGTGGGGATAGCCTCGAGACCGCGGAGTTCGGTCTCGGCGCGGGTGCGCTGGGGACGGATGTACTGGGTGCGTAGCTTTGGCAGGCAGTCGGCGTCGAGAGCGTGGAAGTGGAGGAGGCAGGCGAAGGCCAGGCGGTTGCCCTTGCTGGGGGCGGTGCTCTGGAGCTGCCAGGCGATCGGTCGACGGCGAAATTGGGTGATGTGATGGCGGAAGAAACCGCCATCGGTCCAAGCCTCGAGGGACAAACCGGCGAGCTCGGCGATGTCCCGCTCGGTCGCGCTCAAGGGCGTATTCGGAAACTCGACGATCAGGCGTCCCCGCATGCGGGCGAGGAGCGTGGACTCGTGGGCGCCCTCGGTGACGGGGATGATGCCGTCAGCGTCGGCCCACTCCGGGAGAGCTTCGCGTGCTGCGACTTGCTGCGGCCACTGATGGCCGACGAGGTGCAAGGTGAGGACAGTCAGGCGGTCGCGGACGAGGCGCTGCTCCTCCGGTGGGCAGCGCCAGCCCTGGGTCTCGATGCCGGCCCGCAGAAGGCTGTGGAGTGAGATCGGGTGGACGTTGAAGCGCTGTGCGAGGGCCTCAAGGAAGGTCTCCGTGGGGATCGGCTGGCCGGTGAGGCCCTCGTCGGCTTCGTCCTCCTCAGCATCGTCGTCATCATCGGTACCGCCGGGGCCAGCCTCGAGCGCGGCGCGCAGGGGGGCCGGCGCGGGCTGGGGGCTTCGTGTCGCGGGGAGTGTCGGCGCGGCGCAATCCGCCGGCCAGGGGAGCGCGTCGTGGTCGGTGTGGCCGTCCACGAGGTCGAACCAGCCGGTGGGGGTGCCTACGTCGGCGAGAATCGTGGCGGTATCGGCATCGTCGAGACCGTAGGCCGCAAACGCGTCGCTCTCGGACTGGCCCTCTAGTGTGTGTAGGACGGCGGACTCGGCGAATATCCTCAATAGCGTGTCACAGGCCCAAGTGCGCAGCGTCGGAGCCGCTTCGTCGTCGGGACGAAAAGCGCGTTCCGTTGGGTCGCGCGAGATGAGGGCACGCTTGCTCTGGACGAGGGCATCGGTTGTGCGAATAGGTACAGTTTTGGGGACAGGACCTCGACTTACCGAATCGACCTCAAACTTCAAACTTGGAGAGCTGGTTCGGACAAAGTACGAGAACGCCCGGGAGTTGCAAATAACCGCGAGGCCGTCGTGGGGAAGCACTACTTTCGGCCCCATGTGACCAAACACTGCTGGTTGGTCCTGGACGCGAAGGCCCATTGATCCGCGGGCCATGAGACTGTAGGTCCAGCCGGGTTTGAAGTAGAAATCTGGGTTGCGGATTACCGATCCCGGAAAAGCAAGAAGGCGGGCGCCGTTGTGGTGCCAGTCGACCATCCACCACTGTTTACCGAACCACTTGGCGTAGCCGCCACCCTTTTCAAAAGGAACCCACCGTCCATCCTGGGGCCGAGCGCGTGTCCAGGTCCCACGAGGCGTCTCCCAGACGAAGCGGACAAAACGCCCGTCCTCGGCCGTTGCCGTGCCCTGCGCCACACGAGCGATATCCCCAAGCGATGTCCCAGCAAGGAGCCTCAGTAAACTTGGCCGGAGCCAGAACGCTAGTGGAGCCATCGGGATCGCCCGGAGGTCACTTTGTCGGGCCTTGAAACGGAACGCGGCCCGCTGGTCCCGAACGCCTGCCCTGAGCAAGCTCGCCTGTTCGGTCGATGGCCGGGATGTTTGTAATCGGAAGGCCGTTAGCGTGTGCTCGTCGGCCGGCGCATGCTGGGAGAGCACTACAAGCGCGACGTTGCTGGGGGGATCGGCTTCTTCGAAGGCATGGCGACCGAGTTGAGCGATTGTCTCAAGCGTGGTGAGCGCGAGGAGGCCACGGTAGAGATTCGCGCCGGTTTTCTTGGCTTTCTCGGCGAGTTTCTGTAGAGTAAAGTATCGTAGCTGTTCGTATGAGCTGAAGAACATCCACGGTTGAGGCACGACGACACCCACTCGTCCCGCCTCGTTGCACAGCTCGAGGCAGCGGAGCATGAAGGCCGCATATAGATCGCGCTTGCCAGATTCGTAGTGCTTTTCGACGTACGGGCGGACCACGTCGCCCATATTTTTCGATCCCATATAGGGCGGGTTGGCGACCACGACGTCGTAGCGACGTGCGAGCAGGTCGAATGCTGCGACCGCCTTGCGGGCGGCTTGGCCGTAGAGCCGGCGCCCGAGGTCGGCGTCGACAGCCTCGTCGGCGAAGTGGGCCGCGAGGCTGCGGAGGGTCCGTTGCTTCCAGTCCTCGTAGCTCTCGACGCCGATCGGCAAAGCTCCCTGGGCGCTCGCCGCGCGGAGCATGTCGGTCTGCGTGCCGCCATAGGCACGCGTGCGCGTGTGCTCGGCTTGCAGCGTGTGCAGCACTCTCTCGACCGGGCCCTCGATCTGCACGAGGGAGCCAAGCTGGTCGACGTGCGCAAGGCCGCGAAACACCTCGGCGAGCGCGGGGCGCAGGGGCGCAGCGTCCGGGTACTTCTTCAAAAAGGCGACGAGCTGGTCCCCCTCGCCTGGCAGGCGGATGTTGGTGGCGACCAGGTTCATCTCCAGGCCGCACAGCGGGAGGCGATTGTCCGGGCCGCGCGCATGGAGGTCGATCCCGTGCTCGACGATCTGTTCGGCGGCGGCCATCCACAACGCGGCCTCGGCGATCTGGACCGCGCGCTCGTCGATGTCAAGGCCGTACAGGTTGTGCTCGAGGATCGCGCGAGCACGACCGACCGGATCGTCGGCGAAGGCACCTTCCTCTTCGTACATGTCCCAGAGGTCTGCCTGCGCTGCGAGCAGGAAGTGGCCCGAGCCGCAGGCGGGGTCGAGGACGGTGAGCGTCGTCGCCGACTTCGGAGTCATGGGCGTCCGGTCGGCGTCGCGGACAAAGTAGTCCCAATGCTCGGCGAGTGCTGTCTCGGGGTGCATGGCGGCCCAGGTCGCGCCGAGCGAGTTCTGGACCAGGAAGCGGACCATGTACGGCTCGGTGTAGAGCTGGGTGGCCGGGATGATGTCGGCGCCCTTGATCTTGGTCCCCTTCTTGGTGCGAACCGCCGTGAACACGCGCTCCTTGGTGTCGGTGTTCCAGAACTGGTAGGCCCAGCCGAGCGCGTCCGCGGCGGAGAAGACGGCGTCGTCGGCTGGCTCGGCGCTGCGCGGGGCCTCCGCGCCGGACAGCAGCGCGAGGCATCGGCGCAGGGCGGCGAGCGTGGGGCGAAGCGCGAGGCCGGGGGCCGTCGGGTGAAAGAGCCGGGGGAGACGCTCGGCGTGCAGCTCAAAGGCGGCGAACAGGGTGGCGAACAGACCCTCGTCGGCATCACGGCCAGCGTCGGGGTTGCGCTGGATGAGACGCCAGTGGGCGAGCGAGCGGCCGCCGTAGGACTCCTTCTGCAGGATGACCTCGTCGATGAGACCGCGGGCCTCCAGGCAACGCAGCGCGAGCAGGCGGTTGGCCCAGGTGTAGGCGCTCTCGCGGATGAACTCGGCGACGGTCTCGCCGAGCACCTCGGCCTGCTCGGCGGCCGAGAGCTTGGGCGCGGCCTCCGAGGGCTTGGCCCGGCCGCGCTTCGCCGCCGCGCGACGGGCCTCCTCGGCGACCTTGAGGTCGAGGGCGACGGTGAGTCGGAGCGTCAGGTAAGCATCGAAGGTCTGGCGGGCCTTGAGGTCGACGTGGCGTGGGAGCTCGTCGACGCGTAGGGGCGTGCGGTCACGTCGGACACCGAGCTCGACGAGGCGGCGTTCAAGATCGCCAGGCTGCCATCGGCCGGCGCTGTCCTCCGAGCCCTCGAGCTCTCCCCGGAGCTCGAGCACCAGTGCTCGGAGGATCTTCTTGTGCTCGGGGGTCATCCTTCGAGCTCGACCTCGAAGCCCTCGGCCAGGATCTGGCGGACCTGGGCGTCCAGGCGGTCGCGCAGCGCCTCCCAGTCGGCGACGTTGCGGACCCGGCCAGCAGCGTGGAGGCGACGAGTGCGAGGTCGCGGCTCCCCACCGCCACCGCCACAGCCGCCACCACTGTCGTCATCCTCCGGGTCATAGACCTCGTCGTCGTCATCCCTGGGCGTGGCGGCCTTGAGGGACAGCTCGAGGTTGCGGACGCATCTGCGCGCGAATTCTGGTAACGCGATCACGGCGCTGGGGGCTCGCTCGCGGTCCAGGTCGGCGAGGAGTTGCCGGACAGGGCCAGAAAACTCAGCCTCGCGAGCCTCGAGCTTGCGACGCGCGAGCTCCTCGGGGAGTCCCGCGAGGGCTCCCTCGAGCAGGCTGCGGGCCTCATCGCGCCAGGGGGCCAGGAACGCGGGGAGCTCGCTGTGGGCCTGGCCGTGGAGGGCGACGATCTGCTTCCACGGCTCCGCGTCGGTCAGGGTTCCGCTGGCGATCGCGGCGCCGTGCTCGTCAAGGAATTTGCGCAGCGCATGGCCGTCGGGAATGTGGTGCTCGATTGCGGTGAGCTGTTTGATAAATTGGTCCATCGCGCGAAACAGGTCGCGATGTTTGGTGATGAAATCGGTGAGATGGCGGATCGCCGCGTGACCGGCGCTGAGCACCGGGCGCGTCGCGTAGATCTTGAGGACACGCTCGCTCGGGCCCTGCAGGTCAAGAACCTCCTTCCAGGCGACCACGCCGTCCTCGTAGGCCTTTGGAAGCGTGACGCCCGCTGTATCCGACCAGAGCCGGATCGTCTCGGCCTGCTGTGAGAGGGTCTGGGCGAGGGTGCCGGCGGCGATGGACAGCGCAGCGGGGGTCTCGTCGAGCTTGCGCTGCTTGAGCTCCTTCATGAGGAACTGCCGCGTCTCGGTGAGTACCTCCGGGGGCACCTCGACCACGGTGAGCTCGAGCTCGACAGCGGCGAAGCGTTTGGTCAGACGCAATTCTTCCAGGAGCGCCGGGTCCTTGGGGTCCTTGGGGTCCTGCAGGGCCCGCTTGCCAACGAGCACCTTGACCAGGCCGGCGCGGATCATCGCGGCGACGCCGACACGGATCGCGTTGCCGTCCCACCCGTACTCCGGGTTCTCGAAGAACTCCAACAGCTCGCGGCCGTGGAGGCGCTGGCCACGACGGCCTGCCGCGTCGAGGTGGACGCGCAGGGCCGAGATCAGCGGGCCGTTAGGGTCGAGCTTGCCGGCCTTGTCGTAGAGCTTAAGATCGGCGGCATCCTTGGTCGCGGGGGGATCTCCGGCGAGCGCATCCTTGATCGCGCGCTCCTCGTTCTCGATGCGCACCGGCATGCGGCTAAAGTTCGGGTAGATGCTCGGCCAGTAGTCGGCGATCTCGGCGCGGAGGGCATCGGCGAGGGAGCCCTTGTTCGCGGCGACGGCGAGGTGGCGAGCGGAGCCGCGAAAAACCAGATTGCCGGTGCGCAGGCCCTCGCTGAGGTGGTCCGCGATCCGCCGCTTGAGCTTCGCTAGGCTGTCACCCTCGTGCTCGTAGGCCAGCTTCTTGGCGTCTTCGCTGCGGCGCGGATCATCTTTCCAGCGCTGAATGACCTCGGCCATGGCGAGGAAGCGTGCGAGCTCCTCGGCGAAGCGCACGATCCGCCCGGAGACCAGAAAGACGGAGTTCTTGGCCTCCTCGCGGAGGCTCTGTGACTCGATCTCGTGCAGGTTCCGGTCGGCGAGGGGAGTGAAGACATGAATGCTGACGGGCGCCTCACGGCCGACCCGGGCACCGTCGATCCAGAGCGCGAACGGGAAGTTATGGCCCTCGAAAGCGATCTCCTCGACCTTGAACCAGGAGCGCCACTCGGGCTTCGCCGGGGTGCCGACGAAGCGCTGGCGCAGCCCGACCTCGCGCTCGGCACGGCTTCGGTATTGCTGCTCCTCGGTCGCCCCGACCTCGTCCTCGAAGGTGCGACGCTCGCCGGTCAGGAACTCGTACTCGTCGCCGTTGCGCGCGACGAGCTTGGCCTTGATGAGCCGCTCGAGCTCGGGCTCGACGCGGGCGAGCACGGTCGGGATGTCCTCGTCGACGCTGCGCACTAGCAGGCGCGCGAGGTTGGCAGCGGTGCGAGGGACGTAGGAGAGCTCGCGCAGCAGGTAGAGGACCTCGGCGACGGGGGTGGTCCATTCGGTGGACCCCGGGACCTTGTCGCGGACGCGGCTGAGGTCGGTGCGGACATCGGGGCTGATCTCGGCCTCACCCGCGAGGTTGTGATAGACCTCGTCGAAGCTGACGAGCTGACCGACCGGCTCGTGAATGTACTTGCGCCGGCCGTCGCGTAGGATGTCCTGGGAGATGGCGAGGAGCGTGCGCGTCGAACCCGAGAGCTGCTCGCCGCGGCCGCCGCGGGAGCGCAGCGCCTTGACCAGGTCCGGGATGACGTGGATCTGGTACGGGAAAAACGGGTAGTAGACGGGGAAGCTGTCCTGCGTGCAGGTCGGCAAGCTCTGGACGCTATCGGCGAGCTCGCCGAGCCCGCGCAGGACACCGCCGCGCTCGGCGTAGATGTTCCTGAGCGTCTCGCGCCCGGCGACCTTCTTGCGGAACAGGCGGTCGGCGAGGACCTGCTCGATGTTCTCGGTGGTGAGGGCGAACTTGAAGCGAAAGCGGCCCTCGATCTTCTTCATGTCCGACTGGAGCGCCTGGGCCTCCTTGAGGATCGAGCCCATGTCGCCGTGCGTGGTGACGACGATCCAGATCTGACCCTGGCCCTTGATCGCGGCCTCCTCGATCAGCGCCTGGAGCTGCGACAGGCGGCCCTGGTCGCTCTCGATCCACTGGCCGGACTCGTCGAGGACGAGCATGAGCCGTTGCGGACGATGGGTACGGTCGCGGCGGCGCTGGAGGTCGGTCAGGATCGTGTCGACGAGGAAGCCGACGTTGTAGAGCTCTCCCTGTTTCGCGTGGTCGAGGGCCTGTTGCACGGCGCGAACGTCGGGGAAGGAGTCGGGGGCGACCTCGACGACGGCCTCGTACATGGCCTTGCTGTAGAACGTCGGATTCTGCTGGGCCTCGCTCCAGGACTTGTGCGCGCGCCGCTCGAAGGCAGCATGCAGGGCGGCGAGCTTGCCTTCGCGGTCGAGCTGGGCCTCGATGACGCGGGCGTAGATGAAATTGGTGCTGTAGCCGCACCACTTGTAATACTCGGAGAGCAGGAGCTGCGGGAGCGGACGCAGCTTGTTGTCGGCGAGGGTATTGAGGTTGAAGGCGAGGACGGTGGTGTCGCATTGGGGCAGCCGCTTGAGCGAGCGCTCGAGCGAGCCACGCCGCGGGGCGTCCGGGGGGATGCGCGCGGCGAAGCGGTCGGCAGCCGAGGTACCGGCGAGGACGCGGTTCTCGGCGACCAGCGCGGCGATCTTGGCGAAGTGCGACTTGCCTGAGCCGAAGTAGCCGGAGATCCAGACGCCGATCTCAGTCTGGCTCGTCAGGAAGGTGTCCGTGAAGTGCTCGAGGAAGTCGTCGAGGTACCCCTCGATCATCGGAGTCACGACGTAGCTGCCGATCTCACGGGCCAGCTTGGTGTCGTCGCCGGTCTCGCCGACCTTGATGACGGGCTCGATCTTCTCTTCGACTTTGGTCTCGAACAGCTCGCCGATATTCATAGGAGCCTCACGTGGATGATACGGAGTCAGATCAGAGGAGGTCGCCGCGGTACATGAATTCATCGCGCAGGTCGACGAAGCGGTACACGCGGGAAGCGACGCGCGTGCCGGGGATCAGGACCAGCACCGGTCCCGCGAGCTCGCTCTGGGCGCTGTCCCACATCTGCTGCATGAGGTGCTGTGGGCCGCAGACGGGGTACAGCGCAGCGAGTCGCTCGAGGCACAGGAGCGGGCGACCACCGACGCTCCTGGCGAATTCGTGGTGAACGGCTGTGACCACCGCGCCGAGCCAGGCCCGCCCGAGGTCGGCCGTGGGATCGGAGCCCGGCATCGGGTCGCGGATCGCCTCGAGGACGTTGTCAATTCCGAAGCCGTCGACGACAGACTGTGTGACCGCCAGGACGTCGACGGTGCGGAGGTCGAAGTCGGGGCTGAGGGCGGCGGCCTGGGTCCGCCACTCCTGCAACACCGCGATCTCCTCTTCCGGCGGGTAGACGAGCGCAAGGAATGGGGCGCCGGTCTTGCGGCCGATGTGCTGGTAACGGCTACGGATCCGGTCGATGGCCTCGCCGATCGCCCAACGCCAGTCGTGGTCGGTCACGTGGGGGTCACCCATTCGGCAGGGGTGTGAAGTACGACGTGGCTGCCTGCGCGCTCAAAACCGATCCGGCGGGTCTGGGAGAGGCGCGTGAGCACGTCGGCGACGTCGTTGGGGGTGCAGAGGAAGATCCGCCAGGTGGGGTCGTCGAGGATCTCGGCGCCGCGCTTGCCCTCGGCGATCAGCACGCGGAGGAGGTGCTCGGCCGTCGAGAGCGGGAGCACCGGGCGGACCAGACGCTTGCGCTGGGTGCCCTCGAGCAGGCCAAGGTCGCGGAGGCAGGACAAGATGTCGCCGGCGAGGCGCTTGCGGGTCGGCTCCGTCCAGCGGCCGAGCTGGGGCTGGGCCTCGCGGGCCCAATCGAAGAAGGCAAGGAGGTCGTCGCGGTCAACGCCTAGCTGCCCGTCGCGCCACCGCGCCCACAGCGGCCCGGTCACGAAGTCGAAGACGAGGCGATCCTGAAGGACGTAGCGCAGCAGGAGCGACGAGAGGAACTCCGGGCTGCGCTCGCCCTGGTCGAGCGCGACGAGCAGCGTCTCGAAGATCCAGGGCTGGCCGTGATCGAGGAGGCGGTGAGCGAGGCGCTTGAAGATCCCCTCACGGGTGATGCGGGCGCGCTGGTGCAGGATGCGGCCAGCGAGGACCTCGGCGCGGAGTTCGGCGAGGGTGGCGCCGCGCTGGAGCGCGCGGAGGATCGCGGAGGACTCGGCCAGCAGGCCTCCCTTGCCGGTCCCGCGGGTGCTGTAGGCGCCGGTGTCGCGCACACCGATGGTGAGGCGGGCCATAGGGCGAGGCGGAGTTTGGCCCGGGTCGGGCAGGATCGCCCAGCGATTTCTTGGGCCGGCGTGGCGCGTCGAGGCCGGCGGGAGCCGGGGCGAGATCACCTGCATGGGCAGAGGATGCTATCGGGCGCTTTCGGAAGATGCAAGGTGCGCGGCGCCGTCCACGGCTCGCCGCGGCGCTCGTGGACGCCAACCCGCCGACCCGTGTGGACGTCGACCGCGGACCCGCGTGGCGGCGACGTCCTCGGCTGCCAACATCAGCCTGCGCCGGCGCCAAGGTGCCTATCGCTTGGGGGCCGGACCACCATCAACGATCTCGCACATGTCCGGCGCGAGCTCGTAAAAAAGTGGAACCTGCCGATCGAACTCACCGTGCAGCGCCTCGAAGTTCACCTTCGTGTCGAAGCCGATGTGATAGTGGAACCGCGCTGCTGGCTCCGGGAGCGAGCGGGAACGACGGAGCTTGAGATACGCCTCCCAATCCTCGACCGAGTACTGGAAGCCGTCCTCTTTGACGTACCGCATGACCTTGATCTTGTTCTGCATTCTCAACCTCAATGATGTTTGGGCGTCGTCAGCGGCGTGCGTGTGACATCCCCGTGGGGAAGACCTTCTTGGTGGGGCAGGTGTATGGGCTGCGGCTCACTTACGCGCAAGACCTTCGGTCAAAAATTTCATCTTTAACCGATAGGCCGGTGTCCAGGCTCGTCGGTTTCGCGCAAATCGCGCCGGCGTGACGGTCGCAGCTACCGCGACGCGACCCCGCACGAGACGGTCGCCATGCTCGAGCAGGCCTACCTCGCGGCCGGCGGGACCAGGTGCGGGCCGAGGCGGCACGCTGCTGGTCTATTACATCGGGCGCTACGAGGACGCTGACCCTACCCCGCTGGCGGCGCCCATGCGTGCCGGTCGGCCGTGATACCTGTCGACCGGGGCGAAGCTGCGCCCGCAGTCGGCTATCGACAATGGGTGTTGTCGTTCGAGGGGCTGCTGGCGGTGCGTCTCGCAGATCACCCTCGGCCTCGATCCGATTCCAATGATGCACCCCTACCGGATCGAGCCCACGATTTTGGCCAAGTTTGGGCCATCCTGACCACTCCTGACCAACCCTGACCAGACCGCCTCCCTCTCAAAAGCCCCGATTGGTGGAGATCCACGGCGTTCGCGGAAATGGGGGCTTTTTGAGAGAGGCGGCTCTGCTTGGGCTTGAAGTCGCGATGGATCAGGCCGGCGCGATGGGCCGCGGCCAGGCCCTCACCGGCCTGACAATAGACGGCGACGATCGCCGCCGTGTCGCCCGCCTGGGCCCGCGCCCAGGCCGCGAGCGTGGGGCCGGCGACGTACTCCATCGCCAGGAACACACGGTCCTGCCAGACCGCGACGTCGTGGACGGTGACGACGTTGGGGTGCGAGAGGCGGGCGATCGATCGCGCCTCGCGTACCAGGCGAGCGCGGGCCTCCTCGGCGCGGCCGCTCCGCAGCGGGCGCAGCAGCTTCACGGCGACGCGCCGATCGAGCTCGGGGTCGTAGCACAGGTAGACCTCGCCCATGCCGCCGACGCCGAGCAGCTCGAGCATGACGAAGCGGCCGATCGCGTCGCCGCGGCGCAGCCGGTCGGGCTCGGGCTCGGGCTCGTGCGGCGGCCCGTCTTCCACCTCACCGGGGATCGTATCGGTCTTGTCTTGCAAGGTGACGACGTCGTCGAGCGACCCCGGCCGGGCTCCGCCATCGATCGCCTGGGTGCGCTCGAGGCCAAGGGTCGGCCCCGGACGAAGTCCGTCGTGCAAGCTCACCACGCGCCGCGATGATAGACGAAAATCACCGCAGGTCGCCCGCGCACCCACGTGCGGTCTCGCTACCTCGGACTGACCTGCCCCAAGAACCAGGTGTGCAGATCTTAGGCGAGCCGGGCGCGCGACTGCGCGCAAAGGCCCCCCTCCCGGTGCCAGCAGCGACGCCGGGGCCGAGGCCGAGGCGCTGATGCGCATGCCGAACATCGGCGACCCGGGCGCGTGGAGCTGCGTCGTCGCGCCCGGCGTCGCGCGCTGATCACTGCGGCAGGATGCTGAGCAGCTGTCCGCCGGTCATGTCCGAATACACGTAATGACTACCGACGACGTCGACCTTCTTCATGGCCGCGACATTGTCCGGCGCGAACTTGAAGGCGAAGCCGCCCTGGTTGACCAGCCACACGTACTTCTCGACGTCGATGCTGAGGCCGATCGCCGTGCTGCACGGGTTGGTCTTGTGCTTGGCGATCAGCGTGCGGGCCTTGCGGTCGACCTGGACCAGCTCACAGGGGTTGTTGTTGGCCGCCCACACGAAGTTTTCGTCGGCCGCGACGCCGCGGTGGGCCCCGCCCGCCGTGCCGGGGATCGCGGTGAAGGTCCCGCTCTTCTGCTCGTAGACGGTGACCGGCCCGGTCCAGCCGCCGAACCAGGCGTCGCCGTCGCGGTCGATGGTCATGCCGTACGACTGCACATACGCCGGCGGGTCGATGCGGGTCAGCGTGATCGGGTTTTGGTCGGTGTTCACGCGGATGAACTCGGAGCGCAGGCTCGAGAACCACGGCCGAAACTGCGGATCGAGGGCCGCGCCGTAGGGGCCGTAGCCCGACGCGCCCTTCCAGCCGGGCGCCAACAGCGTCTCCTCGACCATGCCGGTCTCGCCGTCGATGCGCGCGAAGTGGGCGACGTTGCCGGCCGCGAGGTAGCCGACCCACACCTTGGGCTCGACGTACTTGCACAGGTTGTAGTCCCAGTCCCCGGGCGTCCAGGTCACGCCGCGCGGGCCCGACTGGTGGTTGCCGGCGTAGGGCAGCACGATCGACCAGCGCACGCACTCGTCGGAGCCGAAGGCGAGGATGTTGGCCTTGTTCTGCGAGGTGTCGATCTGGCCGTTGCCGTTCTTGTCGACGCAGTCCTCCTCGTTGGCGGCGACCATCGTCGAGCGCCCGCTGTCACGATTGTTGACGACCATGAAGCGGCCATCGGCGCTGACCGCCGTGCGCGACGGGTTCTCGCCGGCTGGGCCGGTCTTGTAGCGGGCGAGCTCCGTCATCGTCACCGTGTCGATCTTCGACAGCTCATGGAGGTTGTGGCTGGAGATCCAGATGAAGCTCTTCTCAACCTTGCCCCCCATGCCCATCATGTCGCCGGGCTCGCAGGGCGGCGGCTCGCCCGTCGACGACTCCTCGGCCCCGCCGGTCGAGCTCTCGGCCACCCCGGTCGTGCCGTCGCTCGTGCTCGTCGTGCTGTCCGGCACGACCCCGGAGGTCGTCGAGGACGTGCCCGCCGTCGTGCTCGTCCCATCGGTGCCCGTCGCGGTCGGGTCCGTCGCCGTCACCGTCGGGTCCGTCGCCGTGGTCGGGTCGCCGGTCGTCATGCCCTGAGTGTTCGAGGCGCCGCCGGTCGTGCCCGTCCCCGTCGCCGTCACCGTCTCGCCCGTGCCGGTCGTCGGCGTCGACACGGCGCTCGTGGTGCCTGTCGACCCCTGGCCACCCGACGCGCTGGCCTCCGTGGACCCCGTATCGTCACCACACCCGGCCAGCGCCACGACCAAGGTCCCCACCACCCACTGAAGCTTCTGCATGACCTCATCCTACGCAGGGTTCCTCGCCGGCGTGGACACTTTGGGGGGGAAGTCCCCCAGAATTTCGGGTGAACTAGCCCACGCCGCGCGGGCCCATGTCGGCAAGCCCGCGCACTTGCGCGCCCACGCGAATCACACCTCGACGATCTCCGCGCCGCGGGCGACGAAGCAGCGCACGCCCCGTTCGCGGGCCAGCGCGCCGGTCCCGGGCTCGACCTTCGTGCCGACGATCCACAGCTGGTCGGGCGCCCAGGCGATGTCGGTCCGTGCACGCAGCGCGGCGGACGTATCGGCGAGCGCCCCGACATCGGCGTCGGTGATCGCCCGCGCCTCGCACTGCAGCCACACGTGATAGCGGGTGCGGCGTTCGATCGCCCGTCCGGCGACGAAGCCGGCCACGCCGAGCGCGCCGAAGCCCGCGCCGACCACCTGGGCCGTCGCCGAG